>JANOEG010000392.1:0-6512 GCA_031413095.1 Burkholderiales bacterium
GATGATGGAACTCGAAGACTGCGCCTTCCCGCTGCTCGCCGGCATGGAAGCTCACAGCGACCCGATGACCGCCTTCAAGGACACCGACTACGCGCTGCTCGTCGGCTCGATGCCACGCAAGGCCGGTATGGAGCGCGCCGAGCTGCTGTCGATCAACGGCGCCATCTTCACCGCGCAGGGCAAGGCGCTCGATGCCAAGGCCAGTCGCAACGTCAAGGTGCTGGTGGTCGGTAACCCGGCCAACACCAATGCCTACATCGCGATGAAAAGTGCACCGGGCCTGGCGCGCGAGAACTTCACCGCGATGCTGCGCTTGGACCACAACCGCGCTTTGAGCCAGATCGCCGCCAAGACCGGCAAGCCGGTGGCGTCGATCAAGAAGCTCGCCGTGTGGGGCAACCACTCGCCGACGATGTACGCCGACTACCGCTTCGCCACCATCGACGGCAAGGGCGTCAAGGACATGATCAACGATCAGGTCTGGAACAAGGACACCTTCCTGCCGACGGTGGGCAAGCGTGGCGCGGCGATCATCGAAGCGCGCGGGCTGTCGTCGGCGGCCTCGGCTGCCAACGCCGCCATCGACCACATGCGCGACTGGGCGCTGGGCACGAACGGCGAGTGGGTGACGATGGGCGTGCCGAGCAACGGCGAGTACGGCATCCCGAAGGACGTGATGTTCGGCTACCCGGTGACCACCAAAGGCGGCAAATACGCAATCGTCAAGGACCTGCCGATCGACGCTTTCTCACAGGAGTGCATCGACAAGACCTTGGCCGAGTTGAAGGGCGAGCAGGACGGCGTCAAGCATCTGCTCTGACGCAGCACCTTCGCCGCTGATCAGGCCACGGCGCGACGCGCCAGCAGCGACTTGATCAGCGGCCAGCCCCAGATCAGAAGCGTGAGTGCGCCCAGCGTGCCGGCGATCGGCCGCTCGAAAAAAACCAGAAAGTTGCCGTCGGCCTTGATCAGGCTGCTGAAGAAATGTTCTTCGAGCATCGTCCCCAGCACGACGCCGAGGATGGTCGGCGCGATCGGGAAGCCCCAGCGCTCCATGAAGAAGGCCATCACGCCGGCCACCAGCATGATGATCACGCCAAACAAGGTGTTGTTGATGGCAAAGCTGCCGACGATGCAGAACAGCAGGATCAACGGCATCAGCACCGTGGCCGGAATGCGCAGGATGCGCTTGGCAACCTTGATCGCCATCCAGCCCAGCGGCAGCATCAACAACTGCGCCAGCATGAAGACGATGAACACGGCGTAGATGTTCTGCGGGTTCTCGACGAACAACATCGGCCCCGGGTTCATGTTCTTCAGGTAGAGCACGCCGATCGCGATGGCTGTGATCGAGTCGCCGGGGATGCCGAACACCAGGGCCGGAATCCACGCCCCGCCGAGCGCCGAGTTGTTGGCCGCACCCGATTCGACGATGCCCTCGACGTGCCCGGTGCCGAACTTCTCCGGCTCCTTGGAGAACTTCTTCGACATCGCGTACGACATCCAGGCCGCGATGTCGGCCCCAGCACCCGGCAAGGCACCGACCAGGGTGCCCAGCGCCGAGCCGCGGAACAACTGCACTGGGTACTTCTTGATCAGCGTCCACATGCCGGCAAAAACGTTGCCGAACGGGCGGTCGATGGCCATCGCCGGCTTGTCGACGCCGCTCGCAAATCTCAGCACCTCGGAGATCGCGAACATGCCGATCATCAGCGGGATCAGCGAAATGCCGCCGGTGAGCTCGGCGCTGCCGAAGGTGTAGCGCGGCGCACCCGCCGGGTTGTCGAGGCCGACGCAGGCGATCAGCAGACCGAGCAGCAGCGAGACCACACCTTTCAGCGGGTCGGTGCCGGCGATGAAGATCGCGCAGGTGAAGCCGAGCATCACCAGCCAGAAGTACTCGAAGGAGCTGAACTTGAGGGCCACCTCGGCCAGCGCCGGCGCGGCAACGATCAGCACCAGCACGCCGAAGATGCCGCCGAGCACCGAGAACACCAGGCCGGCGCCAAGAGCGAGTTCGGCCTGGCCCTTCTTGGTCATCAGGAAAGCTTCGTCGGTGTAGGCCGCCGACGCCGGCGTGCCCGGCATGCGAAGCAGCGCGCTCGGGATGTCGCCTGCAAAGATGGCCATCGCAGTGGCGGTGACGATCGCGGCCACCGCCGGCACGGGTGGCATGAAGAACGTCACCGGCACCAGCAGCGCAGTGGCCATGGTCGCGGTCAGTCCGGGAATGGCACCGACGAACAGCCCGTAGATGGCCGACAACAGGATGACCATCAGGACGTAGGGCTCGAACACCATCCCGAAGGCAGTGAGGACGGCTTCCATTCGCTGGGCCCCGGTTCAATAGAAGTTGGCGAAAAACGCCGGGATCAATAGAAGGGGCGAAAAACGCCCCAGGGCAGCGGCACGCGCAGCAGCTTGTAGAACGCGACATGCACGACGATCGTGCCGGCCAGCGCCCACAACAACGCGTGTGACAGCTTGACGCGCAGCGCGAGGAAGGTCGCGACCAGGCACAGCGGCGCGACGATCAGGAAACCCAGGCGGTCGGCGAGCACGATGTAGCCGACGATGGCGCCGATGATCACCAGCGAGCTGCCGAAATGCTCACGCCGCACCTCGTCGGCGCCCTGCCCCGCATAGGCTGCAGCGCGCAGGCTGCGCACCCCCAACGCCAGGGCACACAGCAGCAAGCCGGCGCCGACCAGCATCGGTAGAAAACCGGCCCCGAGCTTTTGCCCCGGCACGTTCGGAAAGCTGCGCGCCGACCACATCACGGCGATGCCGAGCAGGGCCAGCGCCAGGCCGGCCCAGCGGTCGGTGCGTTGCACGCGAGTCCGCCTACTTGGCGATGCCCACGGCCGTCATCACCGCCTTCATGTCGGCGTCGGCCTTGGCCATGAAGCCGGCGAACTCGGTCGAGCCGCCCCACAGCAAGCCGAAGCCGCGCTGGGCCATGAAGTCCTTGTATTCCTTGCTGTCATAGGCCTTCTTCACCGAGGCTTCGAGCCGCGCAGCAATCGCCGGTGGCAGGCCCTTCGGCGCCGCGATGCCGCGCCAGGCGCCTGTCGCCCAGTCGGAGCCTGCAGCTTCCTTCAGCGTCGGCACATTGGGGAACAGCGCCGCGCGAGAGGTCGCCATCACCGCCAGCGAGCGCACCTTGCCGGCATCGATCAACGAGCGCGCTTCGGGCAGCGAGCACGGCACGAACTCCACACCGCCCGCCACCAAGTCCTGCAAGCCAGGCGCGGCGCCGTTGGACGGCACCCAAGGCACCGTCGCCGGATCGATCTTGGCGTCGCTCAGCCAGCCGGCCAAGGCCAGGTGCCAGATGCCGCCCTGCCCGGTGCCCGAAGCCTTGAACTTGCCCGGGTTGGCCTTGATCGCGGCCACCGCATCGGCCATGTTCTTGTACGGCGAATCGGCACGCACCTGGAAGCCCGCCGGATCGAGATTCACG
The DNA here is from genome assembly GCA_031413095.1 of Burkholderiales bacterium. Taxonomy (GTDB): domain Bacteria; phylum Pseudomonadota; class Gammaproteobacteria; order Burkholderiales; family Burkholderiaceae_C; genus CADEEN01. The sequence goes on from JANOEG010000392.1 coordinate 3,464, forward strand.
AGCGCCAGCGGGGTGTAGCTGGTGGGGTTCAGCTCGGTCAGTTTCTGGTGATGCATCATGGCGATTTCCACCGTGATCATCCCGATCGTGAAGCCATCGGGCGCCGCGCCCGCGATTGCCGAATGGCCGACGACGCCCGAGCCGCCGGTGCGATTGACGACGTTGACCGGCTGGCCGAGGTCACGCTCCATCAGGCTGGCGATCATGCGGGCGACCGCATCGGTGCCGCCACCGGCGCCCCAGGGCACGATCAACGTGATGGGCCGGTCCGGAAAGCCCTGTGCCGACGCAGCCCCCAGGCCGAAGGAAAGTGCCAGCAGCGCCAGCGCGCGGCGGGTCAGCGAAGAACCAAGTTTGATCACGGCAGGTCTCCAGGCGAGTGGTTGGGCTAGTGGATGCGCATCCTGCCTGTCACGACGGCAGCGACAATCGGGGAAACCCATTGCTGGCCGCCATGACCTCTGTCGATCCCCGCCAAGCTCTGTTCGATGCCGACGAACCCGCCGCGCCGGTGATCCCGGTTTGCGATCACTACGCCGGCGTCGAGGCGCGCATGAAGAAAAGCCTGCGCTTGCAAGGCGAGCTCGGCCCGGTGTTCGACGTCACGCTCGATGCCGAAGACGGCGCTCCGGTCGGCGGCGAAGTGGAGCATGCGCTGCTGATTGCAGCGATGCTTGCCGGCAGCGACAACCGGTTCGGCCGCGTTGGCGTGCGCCTGTTGCCAGTGCAGCACCCGAAGTTCGAAGAGCTGGCCAGCATCGTGCTCGACTCTGCGCGCGCACCGGCCTACCTGATGCTGCCCAAGCCGCGCCACCTGGCCGATGTGCAGCGCGCCGCGCATGCGATCGACCGCCTCGGCGGTAGTGCCGTGCCGTTGCACGCGCTGATCGAAACACACGGCGCGCTGGCTGACGTCCAAGCCATCTCCGCGCACCCGCGCATTGAGTCGCTGTCTTTCGGCCTGATGGATTTCGTCTCCGCGCACCGCGGCGCGATCCCGGCGTCAGCGATGGGCGTCAAGGGCCAGTTCGAGCACCCGCTGGTCGTGCGCGCGAAGCTCGAGATCGCAGCGGCCTGCCACGCCCACGCCAAGGTGCCATCACATTGCGTCGTCACCGAGTTCAAGCATGCGCGCGCGTTGATGGACGCTGCGACCTTGGCCTGCCGGCAGTTCGGCTACACACGCATGTGGAGCATCCATCCGGATCAGATCCGCACCATCGTCGATGCATTCACGCCGAGCGTGGCCGAGGTCGATCAGGCGGTCGAGATCATCACCGCCGCGCATGCTGCGCAGTGGGCGCCCATCCGGCACCACGACACCCTGCATGACCGCGCGAGCTATCGCTATTTCTGGCAGATCCTCGAGCGTGCACACCGCACCTCGTATGCCGGCGGACCGCAACTGCCCGCGGAAGTGCGCGCTGCTTTTTTCAAGTGACGCGACCCAGCAACGTCTTGCAACGCCATGGCGTGACGTGCCGGGACAATGCACTGCACACGCCACGAAAGACACGCATGAACCGATTCCTGATTGCCCTGACCGCTGTCCTTGCCCTGGCGCTGACCCTGCCCTCCATGGCTCAGAACTCGACGGCCAAGCCGCCGGCCGCGAAAGCCGCACCGAAGAAGCCGGCGGTAAAGAAGGCCACAAAGCCCACCCCCGTTGCCGTGGTGCCGCTGTCGGCTGCCGATGACGAGCAGAAAGCAGCCGCTGGCCTGACCCATCTGGGCGACTACGCATGCGAGTTCAACCAGACGGTGACGGTGGCCACCAACAACCTGAGCCCGGGCTACATCGACGTGGTGCACAACAAGCAGACCTGGATCATGAAGCCGGTGCTGTCGTCCACCGGCGCGCTGCGCCTGGAAGATGTGAAGGGCCGCATGCTGATGATCCAGATCGCGAACAAGTCGATGGTGATGGACTCGCAGGCCGGGCAGCGCGTGGTTGATGGCTGCCAGCACGAGAAGCAGCGCGAGTTCGAGCGCACGCTCAGCGGCGACGCCAACGCAGCCGGCGGTTTGCTGAAGCCCTGAGCACACCCAGGGCCGCGCAACGCGGCGTCGATAATGGGGCTCCACGCATTGGAGCCCCATTTTCATCATGACCCGTGTCTTCAACTTCAGCGCCGGCCCGGCCGCGCTGCCTGAACCCGTTCTTCGCCGCGCCGCCGAGGAGATGCTCGACTGGCACGGTTCGGGCATGTCGGTCATGGAAATGAGCCACCGCGGCAAAGAGTTCATCTCGATCGCCGAGCAGGCCGAGGCGCTGCTGCGCGAATTGCTTTCGGTGCCGTCGAACTACAAGGTGCTGTTCATGCAGGGCGGCGCGATCGGCGAGAACGCGATCGTCCCCATGAACCTGCTGCGCGGCAAGACGAGCATCGATTTCATCGACACCGGCGAGTGGTCCAAGAAGTCGATCAAGGAAGCGAAAAAGTACGCTGCGGTCAATGTGGCCGCGTCGTCATCGGCCACCGCCTATGACCGCGTGCCGGAACGTTCGAGCTGGAAGCTCGATGCCAATGCCGCCTACGTGCACATCTGCAGCAACGAAACCATCGGCGGCGTCGAATACCACTTCACGCCGGATGTCGGCAGCGTGCCGCTGGTGGCCGACCTGTCGAGCTGCATCCTGTCGCGGCCGGTCGATGTGTCGAAGTACGGCCTCATCTACGCCGGCGCGCAGAAGAACATCGGCCCGGCGGGCCTGACGATCGTCATCGTGCGCGACGACCTGCTCGGCCAGGCGCTGCCGATCTGCCCGTCGGCCTTCGACTTCGCCACCGTGGCCGAGAACGAGTCGATGTACAACACGCCGCCGACCTACGCGATCTACATCGCCGGCCTGGTTTTCCAGTGGCTGAAGGATCAAGGTGGCCTCGCCGCGATGGCCGAGCGCAACCGTGTCAAGGCGGCGCTGCTCTACGACTTCCTCGACAGCAGCAGCTTCTTCACGAGCCCGGTGCAGCGTGACTGCCGCTCGCTGATGAACGTGCCCTTCAAACTCAAGGACGAAGCGCTCGACGGCGAATTCCTCAAGGGC
>JANOEG010000393.1:0-6426 GCA_031413095.1 Burkholderiales bacterium
GGCGAGGGCATTCATGGGGAACGGACTCCGGAGGTGCAAACCCGTCGATTGTGCAAGGCGCGTGCCAATCGGCGCCTCGGGTGTTGCACCAGCGCAGGGCCTGCGGCCACCGCGTTTGCCCGAGGCAGGCGCGGGTGCAGCCCCCGCTACAGTGACGCTGGGACTCCTCTTCGCAACGCAGAACAAGAACACCGGCAGCCTTCGTGCGCTCGATCAACCGTCTGACGCTGCGTTTTGCGCTGCTGGTCGTCCTGACAGCCGTGGTGCTCCTGTACTTTCGCTGGCACACCGCGGCTGCCCAAGTGCACACCCTCGAGTCGCAACTGGCCGAGAGTGCCGAAGCCCTGGCGCGCCTGACCGCAAGGCGCGTCGCCGAGGGCGGTGTCATCGCCGGCCAGACCCTGATCGGCCAGCTGCGCAGCGACGAGCCACGCCTGTTGGCGGTATCGCTGCACGGACCGGACGGGCGCGTGGACAGCAGCGGCGGCCCAGCGCTGTCCAGCCTGCAGGCGCTCACGCTCGATCCCCGCGCGCCGCTGCGGGGCCAGGAGCGCGGCGGCTGGATGCCGGTGCCGCACTACTACGTGCTCGACCGGCCGTTGCCCGGATCGCAGGTGTTGCGCCTGGTCTACGACGCGCAGCCCTTGGTGGCGGCCTGGCGCTCGATGGTGTTGCCGGCGCTGGGCGTGCTGGCCGCCATGGCCGTGTCCATCATCGTGCTGTTCCGCTGGCTGATGGTGCGCCCGCTTGCATCGCTGCGTGAGATCACCGAGTTCGCCACCGCGCTGCCGGGCGCACCCGGCGCACGCTTGGCCGTCGACGATTCGCACCTGCAGGAGGTCGATGCCGCGCGCGAGGCGCTGAACCAGGCGGCGAAGGACCTGGAGGCGCACCGGCGCGCGCTCGACCAGCAGCGCGCGCTGCTGCGCGGCGTGATCGACGCGCTGCCCGGCGGCGTGGCGCTGAAGACGCTCGAAGGCCAGCTGCTGCTGGTCAATGCCTACCTGGCCCGGCGCCTCGACCTGACGCCGGGCGAGATCGAAGGGCGGGCGATGGGTGAGTTCGGCACGCCGCAACTGCGCGAGCGCATGACGGCGCTCGATGGGCAACTGCTGGCCGGCCAGCGCGGTGGCGTGGTCAGCGACACCTTCCTCGCCGCCGATGAGCTGGTGCACCTGGTCAACAAGACCCTGCTCGACCTGCCCGGGCGCGAGGAACCGCTGATCTTGACCACCACCACCAACGTCAGCGAGCTGCACCGCTCGCGGCGCGCGGTCGAGGAGGGCTGGCGCCTGCTGCGCTCGGTGATCGACGCTGACGAGGCGGAGATTTCGCTGAAGGACCGCGAGGGCCGCTTCGTGCTGGTCAACCAGGCGACGCAGCGCTACTGGGGCATGACCGAAGCGCAGATGCTCGGCCGGCGCTCGATCGATCTGTTCGAGAACACCGAGGCGCTGTTTCGCAATCTCGACACGGACCGGCAGGTCTGGGAGGGTGCGGGGCCGCTGGTGGGCGAGTACCGCGTCGACGGCCCCGACGGCCGCAAGTCGGACATGGTCTTCATGCGTCGCCTCGTGACCTCGCTGGACGGCCACGAACTGCTGCTGATCGTCGGGCGCGACGTGACGCGGCTGCGCGAGCTGGCGCGCCTGAACCGTCACCACGAGAGCCTGGTGCGCGAGGTCATCGACCTCGAGGACCACTACATCGTCGTCAAGGATGCGCAGCTGCGCTACGTGCTGGTCAACGCGGCCTACGCGCGCGCCGTCGGGCGCAGCGAGGACGCGTTCGTCGGCCGCACCGTGGCCGAGGTGTTCGACCTGCCCGAGTGCGGCGGACGCGTGCTCGAGGCCGATCTGCGCGTGATCCGCGAAGGCGTGACTACGGTGCAGGAGGAGACCGCCAACATCGGCCAGGGCCCGCGCCGCTACCTCGCATCGAAGCGGCCGATCGAACTCGCCGACGGCAGCCGCGGCGTGCTGGCCGTGATCCGCGACGTGACCGAGGAGCGCGAGCGCGAGGCGTCGCTGCGCCAGGCGATGGAGCAGGCGCAGGCCGCAGTCGAGACGCGGGCGCGATTCCTGGCCAACATCAGCCACGAGATCCGCACGCCGATCAACGGCATCATGGGCATGACCGACCTGGTGCTCGACAGTGCGCTGTCGCCGCAGCAGCGCGAGCGCCTGCAGCACGCCCGCATCTCGGCCGACGCGCTGCTGGCGATCGTCAACGACCTGCTCGACCTGTCGAAGATCGATGCCGGGGCGGTCAGCGTGGAGCGCACCGAGTTCGACCTGCACGCGCTGTTGGTGGCGGTGAGCCACGTGGTGGCGCCGCGCGCCGGCAGCAAGGGACTGCGCTTCACGCTCGCCATCGATCCCGACGTGCCCGAGCGCATCCTCGGCGACGCCGTGCGCCTGCGCCAGGTGCTGACCAACCTGCTCGGCAACGCAGTCAAGTTCACCGAGCGCGGCGGCGTCGGCCTGCACGCGCGCCTGGCAACGTCGACCGCATCGCCGACGCTGCGCCTGGAGGTCGAGGACAGCGGGCTGGGCATCGACGAGGCCGAGCAGCAGCGCATCTTCGAGCCGTTCACGCAGGTCGACGAGTCGAGCACGCGCCGCCACGGCGGCACCGGCTTGGGCCTGTCGATCTCGCGCGAACTGGCCACGCTGATGGGCGGCACGATCACGCTGAGCAGCGGGAGCGGCCAGGGTAGCTGCTTCGTGCTCGAGTTGCCGCTGGCCGACCTGGCGCGGCCGCCGTCACCGGCGCCGATGTCGGGCCGGCAGATCGCCTGGCTCTGTGCCGAGGGCAGCGCACCGCCGTGGCTGGCGTGGCTGCGGCAATGGGGCGCGCAGGTCTGGCTGGCGCAGACGCCGCAGCAGGTGGCCGCCACCGCGTCGGCGCCGATCGACACCGTGGTCATCGATGGCCTGGCCCCCTGCGCCACCTTCGAGCCCGCCGTGCAGGAGTGGCGCGCCCAGGCTCACCTCCAGCGCGTGCTGGTGCTCGACAGCCCGACGCATGGGGCGCTGGAAGCCGATGCACTGCGCGTGCACCTGCCGAGCGTGCGCGGGCTGCCGCTCGCGCGCGCGATGCAGCCGCTGACACCGCGCGAGCTGCACGCGCTGCTGAATCCGCGCAGCGAGCCGCGTCCGGCCGCCGCGCCGGCGGTGCCTGCGCCGGAGGGGGATCGCGCGCGCCTGCAGGGCCTGCGCGTGCTGCTGGCCGAGGACAACGAGGTCAACTGCCTGGTCGCCGAAGCCGTGCTGGTCAAGCACGGTGCGAGGGTGGCGATCGCGCGCGACGGCGCTGCGGCCCTCGAGCAATTGCGCGATGCGCCCTTCGACCTGGCGCTGGTGGATGTGCAGATGCCGCGCCTGGACGGCATCGAGGTCGTGACCCGCTGGCGTGAGGAAGAGCAGATCCGTGCGCGCGGCGAGCCGCTGACGATGCTGGCGATGACGGCCCACGCGATGGCCGGCGACCGCGAGCGCTTTCTCAGGGCCGGCTTCGACGGCTACGTCGGCAAGCCGTACACGCCGCACGAGCTGCTGCGCGAGATCGAGCGCGCGTTGGCAGGGCGCGCGGCAGCCACGGGCACCTGAGAAGCCGGGGTCAGCCGGCGACGTCGACGACGGCCTGCCGGCCGATCGTGCCGAACAAATCCTTCGGATCGTCGGTCTGCGGCACCAGCCGGATCGTCTCGCCGATGTGCAGTTCACGCGCTGCGTCGTGCAGGAAGTGCAGCGCCGAATAGTCCTCGAGCGCGAAGCCGACCGAGTCGAACACCGTTACCTCCTCGACGCGCGTGCGCCCCGCGGCCTGCAGCGCCAGCACGCGCCAGAGTTCGGTCACGGCGAAGTCGGCCGGCATCTGCTGCAGGTCGCCCTCGATGCGCGTCTGCGGCTCGTACTCGACGAACACGCTGGCCGCTCGCAGCACGTCGGCGTGCAGCTCGGTCTTGCCCGGGCAGTCGCCGCCGACGGCGTTGAAGTGCATGCCGGGCTCGATCATGTCCGGCGTGACGATGGTCGCGCGCTGCTTGTCGGCGGTGATCGTGGTCACGATGTCGGCGCCGCGCACGGCCTCGGCCGCGCTGCGGCAAGTCACGAGCTGCAGGCCGTGACCCTGTAGGTTGCGCACCAGCTTGGCAGTGGCGCTTGCATCGACGTCGTACAGGCGCAGCGTGGTGATGCCCAACAGGTCGCGGAATGCGATCGCCTGGAACTCGGCTTGGGCGCCGTTGCCGATCAGCGCCATCACGCGGCTGTTGCGGCGCGCCAGCGAGCGCGCGGCCAACGCCGACATCGCCGCGGTGCGGATGGCGGTCGGCAGTGTCAGCTCGGCCAGCAGGCGCGGCGCACCGGTGGCCACGTCGGCCAGCACGCCGAAGGCCATCACGGTCGACACGCCACGCTGCGTGTTCTTCGGGTGGCCGTTGACGTACTTGAACGCGTACCAGCTCGCGTCCGAGATCGGCATCAGCTCGATCACGCCCTCTTGCGAGTGATTGGCCACGCGTGGCGTCTTGTCGAATTCGCTCCAGCGCAGGAAGTCGGCATGAATGCGATCGGCCACGGCGGCGATGCAGGCCGACAGCCCTTTGCGGGCGACGATGCGGGCCACATCGGGTGCGCCGAGGTACAGGGTGTCGGTGTCGAAGGGGGTGCGTTGGCGTGTCATGGCCGAGAGTGTGTCGAAGCCCGGCAGCAGGAGAAAGCGTCAAAACTGTCTCCGATCCGTCAGTTCTTTGAACAGAACGTCAGACTAAGATGCCAGTATGTCCAAAGCAGACAACCTCGACAGCACCGACCAACGGCTGATCGCGCTGCTGCGCCAGGACGCGCGCCTGCCGATTGCCGCACTGGCCGACAAGCTCGGCGTGTCGCGCGGCACCGTCAACAACCGCCTGGCCAAGCTCGAAAAATCGGGCGTGGTCATCGGCTACACGGTGCAGTTGCGCCCCGACGCGCAGCCGAATCAGATCCGCGCCTGGATGGGCATCGAGGTCGAAGGCAACCAGACGCGCGAGGTCATCGCCAACCTGCTCGGCGAGCCCGGCATCGGCGCGCTGCACGACACCAACGGCCGCTGGGACCTGCTGGCCGAGTTGCGTGCCACCACAATGACCGAGCTGTCGCAGGTGCTGGAGCGGATTCGCCTGTTGAAGGGCATCCGCGGCACCGAGACGAGCATTCACCTGGCGACCTACCGCTGATCCCGCGGTCGCTGCCGCAGAAGGAAGCCATGAACAACAACAAGACGGATCCGTCCCCATCGCCAGACTCGGCGGTGCACGCCCCGCACGGTGTGCTCGCCGACTACTACCGTGATGCCGGCGCTCGCGAAGCCTATGTGCGCAGCACCTTCGACGACACAGCCGAAGACTACGACCGCATCGAGCGCCTCATCGGCTTTGGCACCGGCCCGTGGTACCGGCGGCAGGCGCTGCTGCGGGCGGGGCTGCGGCCGGGGCTCGACGTGGTCGACGTCGGCATGGGCACCGGCCTCGTCGCCAAGGGCATCCTGCGGGTCACCGGCGAGCCACAGCGATTGATCGGCGTCGACCCGAGCCCCGGCATGATCGCGCAATCGGGCTTGCCGGCCGAGGTGCGCTGCCTCGACGGCCGCGCCGAGGCGATGCCGCTGCCGAGCGCCAGCGCCGACGTCATCACCATGGGCTATGCGTTACGCCACATCGCCGACCTGTCAGCCGCCTTCGCCGAATTTGCCCGCGTGCTGCGGCCCGGCGGCCGTGTGCTGATCCTCGAGATCACACCCGCAGAGGGCAAACTTGCCAACACGCTGCTGCGCGCCTACATGCGCGGTGTCGTGCCGACGATCGCCAAGCTCGTCGCCCGCAAACCGCAAACCGCCGAGTTGTGGCGCTACTACTGGGACACGATCGAAGCCTGCGCGCCGCCCGAGGCGGTGCTGCGCACGCTCATCGATGCCGGGTTCGACGCGGCCGAGCGGCATGTGGAGCTGGGGATTTTTTCGGAGTATCGGGCGGTCAGGAGAGCCTGAAGTGCCTCAAGCCACCGCCTCCACCACCATCTGCACCCGCTGCTGCCCCTGCCACTCGTCGAGCGACAGTCGATAAGCCAGGCGCACGCGCTCTGCCACGGGCTCGGCGTGGCCGAACCAGATCGCGTCGCGGATCTGGCCCTGGTGTTTGATCCGCAGCTTCAAATGCTTCTCAGCAACGAGGCGCTGGCCGAGGACTTGCACCTCGTCGCAGAACACCGGCGCTTCGAAGGCCTGGCCCCAGACTTGTGAATCGAGCTTGACGACCGTTTCGGCTCTGGGGGTGATCGCCTATGTCGTCGGCAACTTCAACTTTTCGGATTATCTGGGCGTGCATTTCGTGGCTGGTACCGGCGAATTGCTGATCTTTTCCTCTGCCCTGATCGGTGGCGG
>JANOEG010000394.1:0-2470 GCA_031413095.1 Burkholderiales bacterium
GTGGTCCACATCGCCACCGAAGGGCCGCTCGGCTGGTCGGCGCTGCAGGCCGCGCGCCAGCTCAAACTGCCGGTGACGACAGACTTTCGCACCAACTTCCACGCCTACGGTCAGCACTACGGCATTGGCTGGCTGACCCAACCCATCCTGGCCTATCTGCGCAAGTTTCACAACCAGGCGCATTGCACGATGGTGCCCACGAACGCGCTGCGCGGCGACCTGGAAACGCGCGGCTTCGAGCGCCTGCACGTGGTCGGACGCGGCGTCGATACGCGGCTGTTCAGCCCCACCAAGCGCGACCCGCAACTGCGCTCACAATGGGGCGCGGACGACAACACGCTGGTGATGGCTTATGTGGGTCGCCTGGCCGCCGAGAAGAACCTCGACGCGATGCTCGCCGCCTACGAAGCCGTGAGCGCAACGCGCGCTGACACGCAGTTGCTATTTGTCGGCGACGGGCCAATGCGCGATGCGCTGCAGGCACGTTGCCCACAGGCCATCTTCGCCGGCCACCGCGGTGGCGAAGAGCTGGCAGCGCACTACGCCTCGGCCGATGTCTTCCTGTTCCCGAGCCAGACAGAGACCTTCGGCAACGTGACCACGGTAGCGTTGGCCAGCGGCCTGCCGGTGGTGTCCTTCAACAGCGCCGCGGCGGGGCAGTTGATCCAGCACGGCCGCAATGGCATGTTGGCCGCGGGATTCGAACTGCCAGCCTACGTGCGCGCCGCGTTGCCGCTGGCCGGTGATGCCGCGTTGCGCACCGCGCTGGGCATGGCTGCGCGCGACACCGCCTGCCGCATCGATTGGCGCAGCGTGGTGGCGCGCTTCGAGAGCATCGTCTCGGAAGTCATCGACAGCGAAACCCCGGTGTTGACGCTCTGCCCTGTGCACGCGCGCGCGTAGAACGGTCGGCTATCCGCCCGGCGAGGCTTCGCGACCGACTTAGAGGACGAAGGCGACGTAGAAGAAGGCGCAGGCGGCCAGAAGCGCACCGGTGTAGCGCAGCGCTCCCGCCAAAACACCACGCGCCGGCAGCGCATGGCGACGGCTGACTTGCCCGGCATATTGCTCATGGATTCGCATGGCTAGAAGGTAGTCCACGTGCATGACAATCGAGTGAAGAACAGAAGACAGATCGGTCGCCGACCGTGTTCGAGCCGCTGCGCTTCCTGACAAGTCACGCCTGAGCAACTCAAGCTCGCGAGCCTTCAAAACCGCTGCCACTGGCGCGCCGCTGCTCCCGCCTTATCAGCAAAGCGATGGCCGCGGCGATGAACAGGCCGAGCAACCACAGCGTGGTGACGATCGGAACATCGAGTGCGAGCAGTGCCGCGTACACCGCCAGCATCACCAGCACGCTCAGGTTCTCGTTGAAGCCCTGCACCGCAATCGATCGCCCGGACGTGAGCAGCACACAACCGCGATGTTGCAGCAGCGCATTCAGCGGCACGACCATGAAGCCGCCCACCAGGCCGACGAGTGCCAGCAGCGGCACCACCAGCGTGATGCTGCGCACCGAGGCGACGAGCGGAATCAGCAAGCCCATCAGTACGCCGGCCGCCAGCAGGCGCCTGGCGTGGCGCAGCTCCACCCAGCGTCCGGCGGCCGCGGCGCCCGCGACCACGCCGACCGCCACCGCGGCCTGCAAATAGGCCGCGCGGTCGAGCGTCAGGCCGAGCGCATCGACGGCCCAGCGCAGCACAGCGAATTGCAGCGTCGCGCCGGCGCCCCAGAAGATCGTCGTCGCGGCCAGCGACATGCCGCCCTCCTTGTCGCGCCACAGTGTGGCGTTGCCATGACCGAAGGCGCGCATCAGCTCGCCAAAGTGCAGCGCCGTGCGCGGGTAGCGTGCGCCGCTGTCGGGCACACCGAGGTTGAGCACGCTGGCCAGCGCATAGACCGCGAGCAGGAGCAGCAGCGGCAAGGTCAGCGCGTCGGCGGCGCTCCACCCCTGGATGTGGCCCGCCCACGATGACGCGACGATCCACGGGCTGATCAGCAACCCACCCAGCACCGTGCCCAGCAAGACCGCGCAGACCACCGTAACCTCGAGCCAGGCATTGGCAGCGACCAGCCCCTCCGGCCCGACCAGCTCGGTGACGAGGCCGTACTTGGCCGGTGCATACGCAGCAGCGCCGAAGCCGACGACCGCCAGCGCCGCCACCGGGTGCGCGCCGGCCAGCAGCGCAAGCACGCCGACGACCTTGACCCCGTTCATTGCGGCCATGACGCGCGCCTTCGGAAAGGCATCGGCCAGCGGCCCGACGAACGGCGCGAGCAGCACATAGCTCAGCGTGAAGCCGAACTTGAGCAACGGCGCCCACCAGCTGGGCAGGCCCTGCTGCACGAGCAGCGCGATGGCGACGATCAGCAGCGCGTTGTCGGCCAGCGCCGAGGCAAACTGCGCCCCGATCAGCAGGCCGAAACGCGGCGGCATCGGCGCTATCGCGCTTTCAACAGCTCGGGCACA
>JANOEG010000395.1:0-4959 GCA_031413095.1 Burkholderiales bacterium
CTTGACGGCGCCGCCGCCGGCGAAGAAGGCGAACACCACGTCCGGCTTCTGCGATGCGATCTCGGTCAGCAGCGGCTGGAACTCGACGCCGGGGAACGGCAGCGACAGATCCTTCATGACCTTGCCGCCGCCTTTTTCGAACGCCTCGGTGAAGCCCTTGACGGTCTCGTTGCCGGCGGCGTAGTTCCAGGTGATGGTCATGGCGCGCTTGTAGCCCTTGCCCGCGGCGACGACGCCGGTGGCATAGCCTGGCTGCCAGTTCGAGAAGCTGCTGCGGAAGATGTTTGGCGCGCATTGCGGCCCGGTGATCGCATCGGCGCCGGCATTGGGCACGATCAGCAGCGTGCCGCTGTCCTTGGCTGCACGCGCCATCGCCAGCGCCACGCCGGAGTGCACCGTGCCGACGATGACGTCGACGTTGTCGCGCTTGATCAGCTTGTTGACGTTGTCGGTGGCCTTGCTCGGCTCGCTCTCGTCGTCGACCTTGAAGTACTGCACCCCCCGCCCGCCGAGCTTGCCACCCTGTTCTTCGACGTGCAGTTTGAAGCCGCGCTCGATCATGTCGCCGAGGGCGGCAAAGGTGCCAGTTGACGGCAGCATCAGGCCGACCTTGAGCGGCGGCAGCTGGGTCTGGGTGAAAGCGGTGGAAGAGGCCGCAGCGAGGGCCGCGGCGGTAAACAGGATGTGCGACAGTCGCATGGGCAAAAGCTCCTATGGAAGAGCCGTGAGCATGCCTGCACGGCCGCTGCTACGGCAACGGGGTTATCGTGGGGTGACGGCTGACGCGCCAGCCTGCAGAAAATCAGCCGGCCGCGAATCTGTGTTTATCATCAAATTTGGTGAATCTGTATTGAATTCATGGCACTCCCGACACGGCTCGTCGTGTCGATGCTTGACCCACCTCTGAGGACATGAATCATGACCACCTCGTCCCGGGCGCCAGCCGCCAAACCGAAGCGCGCCAAGAAGGCGGCTCCCAAAGCCCGAACGGTCCGTTCGAAGCCGGCTGCTGTGAAACGGACCAAGAAGTCGGCCACCAACGTTGCCATTGCGACAGAACTTGCTCCCGCGGTCGCCATTGCGTTGTTGGACAAGACCGAACAACCGCCCGGCGCAGCGGCGCCGGCGCTCGATTGTCTGGCGGCAGGGGCGACGCCTTCGGAAACCGAGGGCAAGGTGCGCGTGGAACTCTTGTTCGAGAACGGCGCGGTATTGCCGGTCGAGATGAGCGCCGATGCCGGAGCCGCTCTTTCGAAGGGGCTCTCAGCGGAAGTGCCCAAGGAGTCACGTGCCGCGCGACGAGCGCGCACACCATGACAGCGTCTCCGACCGCAGCGCCCACTCCCTCTGCCACCCCCAACGCGCTGGAAGCGGCGCTGGATCAAAGCCACGACGTCAAGGCCAAGGTGGAAGCATGTGCTGAAGACCTGGCGTCGACCAATGACCTCGTCAAGGTTCGGATTGCCGAGGGCGAGACCACGCTGCCGGCCACGCAGGCCCTGCAAGACAGCGTGGCCGTTGAGCTCAAGGTGAAGGAGTGCGCCGATGACCTGCAGCGGGTCACGGACAACCTGGCCCAGGGCGTGGATGAAGTCAAGGAGGTCAAGCAGGCCTTGAGCGAGTCTCGCGACGCGTTGGTCGAGTCCGAGGCTGCGCTGGCGGCGGCGCGACAAGCCGAACAGGCGGCAAGCCGGCGCGCCATGAAGGACCAGATGACCGGCCTGCCCAACCGCACGCTGTTCGACGACCGGCTGGCGCAGGCCATGGCGGGCGCCGAGCGCCACGGCTGGACGCTGGCCGTGATGTTTCTGGACCTCGATCGCTTCAAGACCATCAACGACACGCACGGCCATGCCGCGGGTGATGCTGTGCTGAAGGCCGTGGCAGAGCGCCTGCTCAGCCATGCGCGTGACGAGGACACGGTTTGCCGCAACGGTGGCGATGAGTTCCTGTACCTGCTGATCAATCCGATGGGTCGCGAGAACGTTGCGCGCATCGCAGGCCTCGTGCGCACGGCGATCGCGCAGCCGATCGGCCTCGGTGCGCTGCAGCTCGAGATCACGCCGAGCATCGGCATCGCGATCTACCCTGATGACGGCACAAGCGGTGACCTGCTGGTCGCCCATGCCGACGCGGCGATGTACCGGGCCAAGCAGCTTCGCACTGCTTGCGAGTTTTTCGAGGTGCCCGTCAGCCTTTCGGCGTCAGCAGCTTCATGAACTCGGCCATCTGTTCCTCGGCGCGCTTGGAGACGATGGCCAGCGTGTCGGCTTGCGCCTTGCGCGTGATCTCGGCCAGCTCGGCGAGGTCGGCCACGGCCTTGTCGTAGGCCTTCTTCGCCACCTCGGCGCGCTCGTGGGCGTTGGTCAGGCCGGCGCCGCCAAAGGCCTGCGTGGCCTGCTGCGCATCGCGCATCGCAGTGGACAGCATGTCGGACTGCTTGGCGGCGATGGCCTGCATGGCCTCGTAGGTGGCCTGGTTGGCGCGGGTCACGGTCTCGATGTCGGCGCGGTGCGTCTCGGCGATCGACGCCATGTCGAGGCCCGGCACCTTGAACGATTCGAGGTTGCGCGTCAGCGCGGCGAAGGGGTTGGCGGGATCGAAGTCGGGTGTGTTCTTGGCCATGGGGTTGTCTCCGTTGGGTTGAGGGTCAGACGCGTTCGATCACGATCGCGATGCCTTGGCCGACGCCGATGCACATCGTCGCCAATGCATAGCGACCCTGGGTCTTGTGCAGTTGGTTGATGGCGGTGGTGACCAGCCGCGCGCCGCTCGCCCCCAGAGGGTGGCCCAACGCGATCGCACCGCCATTGGGGTTGATCCGCGGGTCGTCGTCCTGCAGGCCGAGGTCGCGCAGCACCGCCAAGCCTTGTGCGGCGAAGGCTTCGTTGAGTTCGATCACGTCCATCTGCGCCAGCGTCAGGCCGGTGAGTTCGAGCACGCGGCGCGTCGCCGGTGCCGGACCGATGCCCATGATGCGCGGCGCCACGCCGGCGGTGGCCATGCCGAGCACGCGTGCGCGCGGCGTCAGGCCGTGCTGCCGGGAGGCGTCTTCGCTGGCCAGCAGCAGCGCGCAGGCGCCGTCGTTGACGCCGCTGGCGTTGCCGGCGGTCACGCTGCCGTCGGGCTTGACGACACCTTTCAAGCGGGCCAGCGATTCGAGGCTGGTCTCGCGCGGATGTTCGTCCTTGACGACGATCAGTGGCTCGCCTTTTTTCTGCGCAATCGTCACCGGCGCGATCTCGGCGTCGAAGAAGCCGCTCAGTTGTGCTGCCACGGCCTTCTGCTGTGACGACAGCGCCATGCGGTCCTGCGCCTCGCGCTCTATCTTGTAGTCGGTCGCCACGTTCTCGGCCGTCTCCGGCATCGAGTCGACGCCGTACTGCTCTTTCATCAGTTTGTTGATGAAGCGCCAGCCGATCGTCGTGTCGTAGACCGCGTTGCTGCGCGAGAACGCGCTCTCGGCCTTGGGCATCACGAACGGCGCGCGGCTCATGCTCTCGACGCCGCCGGCGATCATCAACTGCGCCTCGCCGCTCTTGATCGCGCGTGCCGCTGTGCCGACGGCGTCCATGCCCGAGCCGCAGAGCCGGTTGATCGTGCCGCCGGGCACGTCTTTCGGCAGGCCGGCGAGCAGCAGCGACATGCGGGCGACATTGCGGTTGTCTTCGCCGGCCTGGTTGGCACAGCCGAAGAGCACGTCGGTGACCGCCGCCCAATCGACGCTCGGGTTGCGCGCTATCAGCGCGCGCAGCGGGATCGCGCCGAGGTCGTCGGTGCGCACGGAAGACAGTGCGCCGCCATAGCGGCCGAAGGGGGTGCGGATGGCGTCGCAGATGAAGGCTTGGGTCATGGCGAGTCTTGTTGTTCAGAGGCCTTCGAATTGTGGCGCGCGTTTCTGATTGATCGCCGCAAAGCCTTCGCGCGCGTCTGCCCCGGCAAAACCCAACGTCTCCAACGCCAGCGAATGTTCGAACGCCGGCCACGCCGCGCGCAGCCAATGGTTGAGGCTGCGTTTGGTGAATGCCAGCGCCGTCGGGCTGCCGGCGGCCAGTTGCAGCGCGATCTTGCGGGCTGTGGCTTGCAGCTCGTCATCGGCCACGGCCAGGCTGACCAGGCCGATGCGCTCGGCCTCGGCGCCGTCGATCGTGTTGCACAGCAGCAGGTGGTACTTGGCCTTGGCCATGCCGCACAAGAGCGGCCAGACGACGGCGGCGTGGTCACCGGCGGCGACGCCGATCTTGGTGTGGCCGTCGATGATCTTGGCCTTGTGGCCAGCGACCGAGATGTCGGCCAGCAGCGCCACCGCTGCACCGGCGCCGACCGCCGCGCCATTGATTGCGCTGACGATGGGCAAGTCGCAATCGATCATGCCCTGCACGATGGCGCGGCCTTCACGCATCACACGCAAGCGCGCGGCGTGGTTGTCGAGCATGCCTTGCACGACGTCGGGCGTGCCACCGGCGCAGAAGCCTTTGCCAACGCTGCGCACGAGGATCGCGCGCACGCCGGGCTCGGCCGCCAGGCGCGCCCAGATCGTGCCGAGTTCGGCGTGGCCTTGCGCGTCGGTGAACGGCATGCCGCCTTCAGGGCCGAAGACCAATTCGGCCACGCCGTCGGTGCCGATGAAGGCTTGCAGGTGAGGGCCGAGGTTGAAGGTTTGGGTCATGCTTGCTGTCGCAGGAACGGACTCGCGCGATAGCGCTCGCCGCGGTAGTGGTGGTCGAGCGCGTCGAGCAGCGCGACCACATCGCGCGCGCTCCATTGGGCGAGCCACTCGAACGGCCCGGCCGGGTAGTTGACGCCGAGCTTCATCGCCGCGTCGGCGCCGGCTTGGCTGCACACGCCCTGCTGTACCGCGCCGGCCCTTACCCACCGCTTCGGGGTCCGAGAGCTCCACGAGGCGACGCTCCGCCATCAGCGGCAGCTGGCCACAGGCCTCGAGCACCGGGATCAACG
>JANOEG010000396.1:0-2222 GCA_031413095.1 Burkholderiales bacterium
CTGGCCGAACCAGCGCTCCTGCAGGCACATCTGCAAGCGCAGCCGGGCACGGTGCAGCAGCACCCAGGCGTTGGTCGAGGTGATCTTCAGTTCCTTGCAGATCTCGGCCGTATCCAGCTCGAGCCACTCGCGCATCATGAACACGCGGCCCTGCACACCGGGCAGTTCCTCGACGCAGACCTCGAGCACCTCGAAGAACTCGCGCTGACCCAGCGTGGCCTCCGGGTCGCCCCATTCGGCCGGCGCCTCGCGCCAACCGCCGCCGTCGTTGAACAGCAGCGCGTCATAGTCCTCGCCGTCTTCCGCGGTCGTCGCCGACACCTCGCGGCTGTGGCGGCGGATCTGGTCGATCAGCTTGTGCTTGAGGATGCCGACCAGCCAGGTCTTCAACAGCGATTGCCCGGCAAAGGCCTGCGGCTTGGCCAGGGCGGCCAGCACGGTTTCGCTGACGGCGTCTTCGGCCCAGGCCTCATTGCGCAACTGGGCTCGCGCGAAGCGCATCAACTGCGGGCGCAGGGTTTGAACGGCGGTTGCGAAGTCGGACATCCGTAAACACACAAAGTCGTCGTTCAGTGTAAGTTAGCGCCTGCGGCAGCGACCACTGCTCGCGGCCGGTCCGATCGGGTCCGCGCACCCACAGCCTTTTTTTCAGGAGATACCCCATGAACCACCGTCTCGTCGTCTCTTCCGCCCTCGCCTCGTTGATGGCGCTCGGCCTTGTCGCCACCGCTGGCGCCGCCTCGCACGCCATGGAAAAGGGCAAGGACAAGGAGAAGTGCTACGGCATCGCCAAGGCCGGCGCGAACGACTGCGCCAACCTCTCCGGAACGCACTCATGCGCAGGCCAGAGCAAAGCCGACAACGATTCCGGCGAATGGAAGTACGTCGCCACCGGCACCTGCAAGACCATGAAAGGCATGACTGCCGACGAAGCCAAGATGAAGATGAAGAAGTAATCGGCGCTGCCGATCTTCTTGGTCCCACGCGCCACGCCGATGCCACCGCACCAGCGAACCGGCATTGGCTGGCGCCACGAACATGAGCGCGCCTTGTTGGAGGGACAGCCTGATCTGCCCTTCATCGAGGTGCATTCGGAGAACTTCTTTGCCGATGGCGGCGCGTCGTTGGCGCTGCTGCATCAGGCGCGGCAGCGCTACGACGTGAGCCTGCATGGCGTGGGCCTTGCGCTCGGCTCCGCCGCCGGGCTCGACGACTGGCACCTCGACAAGCTCGCGGCTCTGGTCAAAGCGGTCGAGCCAGTGCGCGTGTCGGACCACGCCTGCTTTGCGCGCGCGCCGCGCCGCGCAGGCCAGACCACCGCGCATGCCAGCGACCTGCTGCCGATTGCGTTCACGACAGAGAGCCTGAGCATCCTGGCTGCCAACGTGCAGCGGGTGCAGGACAAACTCGCGCGGCCAATCGGCGTCGAGAACATTTCTGCGTATCTCGGCTGGGCCGACGACACCGTCGCCGAGGCCGAATTCTTCAATCAGCTTGCACAACGCACCGGTTGCTGGGTGCTGCTCGACGTCAACAACCTCGTCGTCAATGCGCTCAACGCCAACGCGGCTGACCCGGTGGCCTCGGCCACGAGGTTCGTCGATGCGATCGATGCACGGCATGTCGGCGAGATCCACCTTGCCGGCTACGCGCAAACCGACGGTCTGGTCATAGACGACCATGGCAGCCGGGTGCACGCGCCGGTGTGGCAGGTCTATGCGCACGCGATCGCGCAACTGGGCGCGAAGCCGACGCTGGTTGAGTGGGACACCGCGCTGCCGGCGTTCGAAGTGCTGCTCGGTGAAGCGCGGCAAGCCGATGGCGTGGCAGCGAAGGCTCTGCAATGAATCGTGAAGCGCTGCGTCAGCAAATGCTGATGCGCGCCCTGTGGCGCGACGACGCGGCCTTGCAAGGCTGGGTGCGCGCACCGGCGCGCGCTTCGGCCGCGCAAGGCTTGGCGGCGTACCGCAGCAACGCCGGTGCGCTGGCTGAGCGCGCGCTGGGCAGCGCTTTTCCCACCATCGCAGCCTTGATCGGCGCCGAGTCGTTCGCCGCACTGGCACGCCACTTCTGGCATGAGCAGCCTCCCGTGCGCGGCGATGTCGGCGAATGGGGCGGCGCGCTGCCCGCCTTCATCGCCGCCAGCACGCAGCTTGCCGAGGAGCCCTACCTGGCCGACAGCGCGCGGCTCGATTGGGCCGTGCATGCAGCCACCCGCGCCG
>JANOEG010000397.1:0-2328 GCA_031413095.1 Burkholderiales bacterium
CGGTGCTGAAGGGCTACCGCGGCCCCAGCGCCGGCAACCACTGGACGGTGGACCAGCTGAACAACATGCTGGTGATGGGCGGCAGCCCGCTGGCGGTGGCCAGCGACTACAGCGGCTTCGAACGGCAGGCGATCAATGGCGTGCTGATTGCGCTGGGCCTGGTCAACCTGTTCCCTGCCGGGTTCGCTGCGCTGCTCGAGAAACGTTGGCCAGCGCGCAACGTGATGCTCGCAGGCCCGCTGCTGCAGGCCGGCCTGTGCGCGCTCATCATGAGCTCGACCACGTTCATGCCGTATGCCGCGGCGGCCTCGGTGTTCGCCGCGGTGCTGATCTTCGTCCACACCTTCGCCTTCGGCCTGATCGCGAAGCTGGAGCCGAGCGGTCGTGCGCTGGCGGCCACGCCAGCCATGGTCATGACCGGCTCGGCCATCGGGCCGATTCTTGGCGGCACGCTGGTCAAGCTGTTCGGCTACGGCAGCCTCGGCATCGCCGCCGCGATCGTCGCCGGCGTCGCCGTGTTCTGCTTCTCGCGCCTGCCGTCCGCGGCGCGCGCTGCTTCGCCCCAGAAGGCCATCGCATGAAACCCAACCGTCGCTTCGTCGATCTGTCGATCTACCTCGAGAACGATGTGCTTTCCGATCCGCCTCAGTTGGCGCCGAAGATCACCTACCAGAAGCACGCCGACACCCTGCCCGAATTCATGGCGATGCTGCCGGGCACGAAGCCCGAGGACTATCCGGACGGCGAGGCTGCGGCGGCCGAGTGGGTCACGCTGACCACGCACAACGGCACGCACCTGGACGCGCCCTGGCATTTCCATTCGACGATGGACGCGAAGAACGGCGGCGCACGGCCGTCGATCACGATCGACCAGGTGCCGCTGGAGTGGTGCTTCCAGTCCGGCGTGAAGCTCGACTTCCGAGCCTTCCCGGACGGCTACGTCGTCACCGCGTCCGATGTCGAGGCGGAGTTGAATCGGATCGGCCACGAGATCGAACCGCTGGACATCGTCGTCGTCAACACACGCGCCGGATCGCGCTACGGCAACAACGACTACCTCGGTGCCGGCTGCGGCATGGGCTACGCGGCGACCATGTATTTGCTCGAGCGTGGCGTGCGCCTGACCGGCACTGACGCCTGGAGTTGGGATGCGCCGTTCTCCTACACGGCGAAGAAGGTGGCGGAGACTGGCAACAAGGCGCTGATCTGGGAAGGCCACAAGGCCGGCCGCGACATCGGCTATTGCCACCTCGAAAAGCTCCACAACCTGGAGGCGCTGCCGGCCCACGGTTTCACGATTTCATGCTTCCCCCACAAGATTCGCGGCGCATCGGCCGGTTGGACGCGGGCCGTTGCCATCTTTGAAGAGACCCCCCATGACAAAGTCTGATTCCAGCTCGACCGCCATGGTGTCGCGGCGTGCCATCGTCGCAGCCGCCGCCGCCTTCGCCGCCTCGATTTCCGCGCCGACTGCATTGGGGCAGGCACGCTATCCGTCCCGCCCGGTGCGCCTGTTCGTGCCGTTTCCCGCGGGCACCTCGCCCGACGTGATCGCGCGCCTGTGGGGCGAACGCTTCGCCAAGGCGACCGGCCAGTCCGTCGTCGTCGAGAACCGTCCGGGCGCCGGCACGATCATCGCCGCGCAGGCGGTGGCAGCGGCCGCCGCCGATGGCTACACCTTGTTCTGGACCGT
The DNA here is from genome assembly GCA_031413095.1 of Burkholderiales bacterium. Taxonomy (GTDB): domain Bacteria; phylum Pseudomonadota; class Gammaproteobacteria; order Burkholderiales; family Burkholderiaceae_C; genus CADEEN01. The sequence goes on from JANOEG010000397.1 coordinate 1,694, forward strand.
CAACAACACCTTCTCGATCAACCCGTACATCTATCGCAGCCTGCCGTACCGGGCCGAGGATTTCGTGCCCGTCACGCGCATCCTCTCGGTGCCGTTCGTACTGATCGTCTCTGCCGAGTCGCCGATCCGCAGCCTCGACGATCTGATGCGGGCAGGCAAGGCGCGTCCGGGGGCACTGAACTACGCCAGCCCCGGAATCGGCACCTCGCCGCACGTCGTCATGGCGCGGTTGCTGAACACGGCCGGCGTCACGATGACCCATGTGCCCTACAAGGAAAACTACCTCCCGGATGTCATCGCTCAGCGCATCGACGTCGCCTTCGACGCCAGCACTACGACGATCGCAAATCTGAAGGGCGGCAGAGTACGCGCACTCGGGATTTCGAGCGTGTCGCGGGTCGACGCCTTGAAGGATGTGCCGCCGATCGCCGAAACCTACCCCGGATTCGTCGGCGAATCGTGGCACGGCATCTTCGCGCCCAAGGGCACGCCCGACGAGATCGTGGCGGCGGTCGTCGAGCACTCGCAGCGCATCGTCGAGGCGCAGGACTTCCGCGCAACGTTGACCGGCTATGGCCTGGTGCCGATCGGCGGTACGTCGGACGCGTTCCGACAGTTCCTCGCGGAAGACGCAC
>JANOEG010000398.1:0-4703 GCA_031413095.1 Burkholderiales bacterium
CTGGTGTTGGAGCTGGGGGCAGGCCCGGAGTCGGCCCGGGGAGGCTCGGGGACGGGGCGAGACTCAAGCGACTCCACCCGACGAGTCAGGGCTTCGATCTCTTTCTGCATCGCTTCGAATTGCACGGTTTGGCAGCGACACGGCGCAGGCCAGGGCGCAGAGGAGGGTGGCGAGCAGTTTCATGAGCAATGTCCTTTCAGAGATCAGATGGCGCCGTGTGATTCCACGTACAGCGCGTACAACGAATGGCAGCTTGCCATGTAGAGGCGGTTGTTCTTCGGGCCGCCGAAGCACAGGTTGGCGCAGCGCTCGGGCAGCTTGATGAAGCCGATGGCCTTGCCCTGCGGGTTGAAGATGGCCACGCCGTCCAGGTCTTCGGGCTTGCCGCGCAACTGGAAGACCTTGCGCCCGCCGACATCGCTGGCTTCGGCGTTGAGCGCGCCGTTGCTGCCGTAGCCGCACCACAGGTTGCCGTCGCGGTCGACCTTGAAGCCGTCGAGCGCGCCGAAATCGGCGGCGTCGATGAGCTTGGTCTTGCCCGCCACCGTGCCGTCGGCGTTGACGTCGTAGCTCCAGATGCTGCGGTTGGGCGTGCCGCGCCACTCGACCACGTACAGCTTCTTCTCGTCGGGCGAGAAGGCGATGCCGTTGGGGTTCAGCAGGTCGGTGATGACCGCCGTGATCTTGCCGTCGGCCGCGATGCGATAGACGTTGGTCGTGGCCTGCTCGGTCTTGGCGCGCGAGCCTTCCCATTCACCGTTGATGCCGAACAGCGGGTCGGTGAACCAGATGCTGTCGTCGGACTTGACGGCGATGTCGTTCGGTGCGTTCAGGCGCTTGCCCTCGAAGCTGTCGGCCAGCACGGTGATCTTGCCGTCCTTCTCGGTGCGCGTCACGCGGCGCGTCACCGAGTGCTCGCCGGTGATCAGGCGGCCCTGGCGGTCGCGCGCATTGCCGTTGGCCCAGTTGGCGTTGGCGCGGAAGACGGTGAAAGCGCCCGTCTTCTCGTCGAACTTCATGATGCGGTTGTTGGGGATGTCGCTGACCAGAACGTGACTGGGATCGCCGGCCTTCTCGCCTGGAAAGTACACCGGCCCTTCGGCCCAGCGCATGCCGGTGGCGACCTGCTCGACGGTGCTGCTGTAGATGCGGTACTTGGCGAAGCTCGGGTCGAGGATCAGCACCGCCGGATCGGGGTAGCGCTGGTTGGGCATGAACGGGAACGATTGCGCGTGGGCCACGGTGCCGAGTGCGGTACCGACGGTGGCCGTCACGAAGTTGCGACGCTGCATGTTTTTTGTCTCCTCGTCGTTGTGGGAAAAGATCGGTGGGGGTCACCTCACCATGCAGGGCCTCTTCGGATCGAAGGCCCAGCCCGGGATCAGGTATCGCATCGCGCTGGCGTCGTCGCGTGCGCCGAGGCCGTGCTGCTTGTAGAGCTGGTGCGCCTTCTCGACTTCGGCCATGTCGAGTTCGACGCCGAGGCCCGGCTGCTTCGGCACCTGCACATGGCCGCCGACGATCTGCAGCGGCTCTTTCGTCAGACGCTGACCGTCCTGCCAGATCCAGTGCGTGTCGATCGCGGTGACCTTGCCGGGGGCGGCGGCGCCGACGTGCGTGAACATCGCCAGCGAGACGTCGAAGTGGTTGTTCGAGTGCGAGCCCCAGGTCAGGCCCCAGTCGCGGCAGGTCTGGGCCACGCGCACGCTGCCGGCCATCGTCCAGAAGTGCGGATCGGCCAGCGGGATGTCCACCGACTGCAGCGACAGCGCATGCGTCAACTGCCGCCAGTCGGTGGCGATCATGTTGGTTGCCGTCGGCAGGCCCGTGGCGCGACGGAACTCGGCCATAACCTCGCGGCCGGAGAAACCGCCTTCGGCGCCGCAGGGGTCTTCGGCGTAGGCCACGACGCCGCGCATGTCGCGCATCAGGCGGATCGCGTCCTTGAGCAGCCAGCCGCCGTTCGGGTCGAGCGTGATGCGCGCATCGGGGAAACGTTCGTGCAGGGCGACGATGGCGGCGCATTCGTCTTCGCCGCGCAGCACGCCGCCCTTCAACTTGAAGTCGTTGAAACCGTAGCGCTCGCGCGCGGCTTCGGCCTGGCGGACGATGGTCTCGGGCGTCAGCGCTTCGTCATGACGGACGCGGAGCCAGGCGTTGTCGGCATCGGGTTCGCTGCGGTAGGGCAGGTCGGTCTTTCGGCGGTCACCGACGTAGAACAGGTAGCCCAGCATCTCCACCGACTCGCGCTGCTGGCCCTCGCCGAGCAGCGCGGCCACGGGCACGCCGAGGTGCTGACCGAGCAGGTCGAGCAGGGCCGACTCGATGGCGGTGACAGCGTGGATGGTGGTGCGCAGATCGAAGGTCTGCTGGCCGCGGCCGCCGGCATCGCGGTCGGCGAACTTTTCCTGTACCGAGCGCAGCACCGCCTGCACATTGCCTATGCCCTGGCCGAACACGAGCGGCGCCGCGTCTTCCAGCGTCTGGCGGATCTTCTCGCCACCGGGCACCTCGCCGACACCGCTGCGGCCTTCGCTGTCGGTGAGCACGAGCAGATTGCGCGTGAAGAACGGGCCGTGCGCGCCCGACAGGTTCATCAGCATGCCGTCGCGGCCGGCGACGGGGATGGCTTGCAGGCGGGTGATGCGGGGGCAGGAAGTCATGGCAGCGCTCGGGTGCGATGAGGGGGTCGGTGCGGAGCGGACGTGTCGCGCGGCCAAGTCATCGTACAACCTGCTTGCGTCGTGTCAAGGCGGGCGAGCGCGGCGATGCCGTGCGCCCCACGGCATGGACCTGGGCCCGCGCCCGCCGCGCCTTGCTGTTGGCGAGGTGGGTGCGCATGGCGGCGCGCGCGGCTTCGCCGTCCTGCATCGCGATAGCGTCGAGCAGGCTCTCGTGTTCGGCGTTGACGCGGCGCAGGTACTCGCGGCGCTCTTCGGTCAGCGGCACCGGCGCGTCGAGACGGGCGCGCGGGATCATCGACGCGCCGAGCGTGGCCGTCAGCTCGGCGAAGTGCGGGTTCTGGGTGGCACGCGCGATCTCGAGGTGGAAGCGGAAGTCCGCTGCCACGGCGTCGCGCCCGGCCTGCACGGCAGCGCCGAAATCGTCGAGCGCGCGCCGCATCCGGCGCAGGTTGTCCTCGCTGCGCCGCTGCGCCGCCAGTGCAGCCGCCTCGGTCTCCAGACCGATGCGCAACTCCAGCATGGCGATGACCTCGTGCAGCGTGGCCAGTTGCTCGGGGGCGATACGGAACGGCGCCGACGTGGCCGGGCCGACGACGAAGGTGCCGATGCCATGCCGCGTCACCACCTGCCCCGCGGCCTGCAGCTTCGACAGCGCCTCGCGCACGACGGTGCGGCTGACGCCATGCTCGGCCATGATCGCGGCCTCGGTGGGCAGCTTCTCGCCGGGCGCCAGCCGACCGTCGCGGATGCGGTCGCCGAACGTAGTCACCAGCGCCTGCGCCAGGTTGCGCGGGCGCAGCGGCGTGGCAGCGGAGCGGGCAGGTCTTGTCGTCATGTTGTCGGTGAAAACCCCGGGCATCGGTGCCTTGACGGGGCCCTGTCTTGCGTCAATCATCGCAGTTGTACGACAACCGACAACTGCTGCAAACCCGTGCTGACCGCCATTGCCGAGAGGGTGCCGCAAGCGCAGCCCCCGATCAAGCTCTCCCTACATTGACTGCCACCGTGCTCGACAAACCTGCTTCCGCCATCCGCTTCCGCCGCCTGTTGCTCACCGGCGCCGCCGGCAATCTGGGCAAGGAATTGCGCCCCCGACTGAAGGCGTACTGCGAAACGCTGCGCCTGTCGCATCGCAAGGACTTCGGCCCCGCCGCCGACGGCGAAGAGATCGTGCTGGCGTCGCTCGAAGACAAGACGCAGATGCTCGCCTTGCTCAAGGACGTCGATGCCGTCGTGCACATGGGCGGCGTCTCCACCGAACAGGCCTGGGCGCCGATCCTGGCCGGCAACGTCGTCGGCATGGTCAATCTCTACGAGGCGGCACGCATCAACAAGGTGCGGCGCATCGTCTTCGCGAGTTCGAATCACGTGACTGGCTTCTATCGCCAGGACGAGGTCATCACGCCGCAGGACCCGATGCGGCCCGACGGCTTCTACGGACTGTCCAAGGCCTTCGGCGAGAACCTGGCCCAGCTCTACTGGGACCGTCATGGCCTGGAAACGGTGAGCCTGCGCATCGGCTCGTCCTTCACCGAACCGAAGGACCGTCGCATGCTGGCCACCTGGATGAGTTACGACGACACCGAGCGCCTCGTGGTGGCCGCGTTGACGGCGCCGATCGTCCGCCACACCGTCATCTACGGCATGAGCAACAACAAAACCACCTGGTGGGACAACACCAGCGCCCGCCACCTCGGCTACCGGCCGCAGGACAGCTCGGAACCGTTCCGCGACGCGGTCGAGGCCCGACAGCAGACGATCGACGGCAACGATCCCGTCGCCATCCACCAGGGTGGTGCCTTCGTTCGTCAGGGTCACTACGACTGACCGAAACCCTTTCCCAACCGTTGACCCCATGCGCCGATTCACGGCGCGACACCCCCAGGAGACTGAAGACATGCTGATCAAGAAAACCCTGCTGGCCGCCGCTGCGGCGCTGGCCACGTTCGCGGCCGGTGCCGTCGAGTTTCGCTCGGCCGAGGTGCACAACCCGGATGACTACCCCACCACCGTGGCCGT
>JANOEG010000399.1:0-5321 GCA_031413095.1 Burkholderiales bacterium
GCACGCTGATGCCGAGCTGCTCGGCGATCGGCGTCAGGATGCCGCCGATGACGAAGGCCCCCGTAACGATGATAAGGTTGATGAGGCACAGGAGCCAGAGCAGGTGAGGCACGAGGTCATTGTGAGGTGCTGCGACAATCCGAGCCTTCGGCGCGGTTGCTTCGTGCCTGACAACCCTCATTGCAAAAGACCATGGCCCAGTACGTCTTCACCATGAACCGCGTCGGCAAGATCGTGCCGCCGAAGCGGCAGATCCTCAAGAACATCTCGTTGTCATTCTTCCCTGGTGCCAAGATCGGCGTGCTTGGCGTCAACGGCAGCGGAAAGAGCACGCTGCTGAAGATAATGGCCGGTCTGGACACCGAGATCGAAGGCGAAGCCACGCCGATGCCGGGCCTGAAGATCGGCCACCTGCCGCAGGAGCCACAGCTGGACCCCGAGCAGAACGTGCGCGAGGCGGTGGAAGAGGGCGTCGGCGGCGCAATAGAAGCGAAGAAGAAGCTCGACGCCGTGTACGCCGCCTACGCCGAGCCCGACGCCGATTTCGACAAGCTCGCTTCGGAGCAGGCCGAACTCGAAGCGATCATCGCTGCGGCTGGCGGCGAGAACACCGACCTGCAGTTGGAACTCGCCGCCGACGCGCTGCGCCTGCCGCCGTGGGACGCGAAGATCGGCCTGCTCTCGGGCGGTGAAAAGCGCCGCGTCGCGCTGTGCCGTCTGCTGCTGTCCAAGCCCGACATGCTGTTGCTCGACGAGCCGACCAACCACTTGGACGCTGAGTCCGTCGAGTGGCTGGAGCACTTTCTGCAGCGCTTCCCCGGCACCGTGGTGGCCATCACCCACGACCGCTACTTCCTCGACAACGCGGCCGAGTGGATCCTCGAACTCGATCGCGGCTCGGGCATTCCGTGGAAGGGCAACTACTCCGACTGGCTCGACCAGAAAGAGAAGCGCCTCGAACAGGAACAGAAGACCGAAGACGCCCGGATGAAGGCGATGAAGGAGGAGCTGAAATGGGTTCGCTCCAACGCCAAGGCGCGGCAGACCAAGAGCAAGGCGCGCATGGCGCGCTTCGAGGAACTGTCCGACGTCGACTACCAGAAGCGCAACGAGACCAACGAGATCTTCATCCCGGTGGCCGAGCGTCTGGGCAACCAGGTGATCGAGTTCAACGGCGTGTCGAAGTCCTTCGGGGATCGGCTGCTGATCGACAACCTGAGCTTCTCCGTGCCGCCGGGCGCGATCGTCGGCATCATCGGCCCCAACGGCGCCGGCAAGTCGACGCTGTTCCGGATGCTGCAAGGCGTCGAGAAACCTGATAGTGGTGAAGTGATCATCGGCAAGACGGCGCACCTGGCCTTCGTCGATCAGAGCCGCGAGGACCTGGCCAACGAAAAGACGGTGTGGGAGGACGTCTCGGGCGGCCTCGACAACATCGTCGTCGGCAAGTTCGTCATGCCGTCGCGCGCGTATCTCGGCCGCTTCAACTTCAAGGGCAACGACCAGCAGAAGCGCGTCGGCTCGCTCTCAGGTGGCGAGCGCGGCCGGCTGCACCTGGCGAAAACGTTGGCCAAAGGCGGCAACGTGCTGATGCTCGACGAACCGTCGAACGACCTCGATGTCGAAACGCTGCGCGCACTCGAAGAAGCGCTGCTCGAATTCGCCGGCAGCGCGATGGTGATCAGCCATGACCGCTGGTTCCTCGATCGCATCTGCACCCACATCCTGGCCGCGGAAGGCGACTCGCAATGGGTCTTCTACCAAGGCAACTACCAGGAGTACGAGGCCGACAAGGTCAAGCGCCTCGGTGAAGAAGGTGCGCGTCCGAAGCGCGTCCGGTTCAAGCCGATTCGTTGAATTTGGTGTAGCGTTGGTGGTGATGCAGTACGAATCGCCAGAGGACGCCGAACGCCGCAACCTGATGCGGCAGGCGGCGTGTGTGGCCGGTGCCTGGGCCGCAGCCGGCGTGCTGCCTGCGGTGGCCGGCGAGCCTCAGCAGCACGCCCGCTCGCGGCTCGTCGATCACCTTGGCGATCCGTTTCTCGCCCGGCAACTCAAGGCCGGCGAGCCGCACCTGTTCAACTACCCGTTCGTCGCCTCGCCGGTGTTCCTGCTGGCCATGGACAAGGTGGTCAGGGGTGCTGCGCTGACGACCGAAGCCAAGCAGAGCTACAACGCGCCAGCGGGGGTCGGACCCAACCAGTCGATCGTCGCTTTCTCTGCCATCTGCGCGCACAAGTTGATGTACCCGACCCCGGCGCTGTCGTTCATCGGCGTGCGCAAGGGCTTCGTCGGCGAGCCGTCGCAGGTGATCCACTGCTGCGGCGACAACTCGCGCTACGACCCGGCGCAAGGCGCGCGCGTGATGGCGGGCCCGGCGCCGCAGCCGCTGGCCGCGGTGCTGCTGGAGTGGGATGCCAAGACCGATCAGCTGCATGCCGTTGGCACGCAGGGCGGCGAGATGTTCAAGGCCTTCTTCGACAAGTACGCCTTCAAGCTCGAAACCGAGTACGGCGCGCGCGCCAAGGCGGCCAGCGGGGCGACGACGGTGGTGCAGCCGGCGTCGGCGTACAGCAAGCAATGGCAGAGCTGCAAAGTTTGAGCGCAGCGTGAACTTGCCGCACGCGGCCGGTTCCAAACGGGTCGGCGCGGGCCGGACCGGATGGCACCGCCGCGACGGCCCTTCGATAATTTCGGCGTGCCTGCAGCGTTGCAGGCGATTCTTCGGCAGCACCATGCACCTGACCCACCGTTTCTTCCGCCCCTCGTTGCCTGCCTTGCTTGCAGCACTCTCCATGGTTGGTCTGGCCGGCTGCGCGACTACGGCCGCTGCGCCGATGAGCGCGGCGACGCCTCCGGCCGCGGCGGCCTCTGTGCCCGTGGTGGCAGCCAGGCCGTTGGCCTCGGCCGCGTCCGCTGCGGCTTCCGCAGCTTCCGCCGCTGCGGCAACGGCGCCGCCGGCGCCAGGCCAGCCGCCGGCCTTCGCCACCGTCATCAAGGACGCGAAGGAGTCGAAAGGCCTGATCGCGCTCTGGCAAAAGGAAGAAAAAGTCTGGCTCGAACTCAAGCCTGAAGACTTCAACAAACCTTTTTTCCTTTCGCCCAAGATCTCACAGGGTATCGGCGAGGCCGGCCTCTACGGTGGCACGATGATCGGCCGCTGGGGCCGCGCCGGGCGTGCGCAACTGGTCGAGTTCCGCCGCATCAACAACCTGGTGCAGCTCGTCGCCATCAACACCGACTATCTTGGCGGCGACGCCAAGTCACCGACCGGTCGCGCTGTGGCCGCGGGCTTTTCCAACAGCCTGCTCGGCACGGCGCAAGTGGCCAGCCAGCCGCACCCCGAGCGCAAGACGGTGCTGGTCGAGGCCTCCTCGTACTTCCTCGGCGACATGCTGGGCCTGGGCATGGCCCTTCAGCGCAACTACCGTCAGGGCTATTCGCTTGAGCCGCGCAACACCTACTTCTCGTCGATCCGGGCGATGCCCGAGCAAGTGGTGTTCAACGTCAACGCGCACTTCTACACCGGTAGCATCGCTGTTCCGCAGCCCGGCACACCGCCCGGCGTGCCCGCGCCGACCACACCGAGCACGCTGCCCGACGCGCGCAGCCTGACGCTCGGTCTGTACTACGCCATCGCCAAGCTGCCCGACGCACCGATGACGCCGCGCCTGGCCGATCCGCGCATCGGCCACTTCAGCACCAGCGTCAACGATTTCTCTGATGATCTGCTGCGCACACCGCGCAAGGCCTACGTCAACCGCTGGCGGCTCGAGAAGAAAGACCCTGCTGCCGCGCTCTCGGAGCCGGTCAAGCCGGTCGCGTTCTGGATCGACCGCACCGTGCCGGTGAAGTACCGCGACGCGATCTCGCGCGGCATCCTGGCGTGGAACAGCGCCTTCGAGAAGATCGGTTTCAAGGATGCCATCGTCGTCAAGCAGCAGCCCGACGACGCCGATTTCGACACGCTGGACGTCGGCGTCGCCTCGGTGCGCTGGATGACCAACGCCCAGCCCACCTTTGGCGCCATCGGGCCGAGCCAGGTGGACCCGCGCAGCGGCGAGATCATCGACGCCGACATCGGCATGGAAAGCCTGTCGTCGCGCGGCTTGCGGCACTTGCGCTCGCAGGTTCTCAACGGACATGACCTGGCGCCGTGGGCGCGCCTGCTGCAGGCCAGCGACGCGCTGCGCGAAAGCGGGGCGCCGGCGTCGCCAGGGCACACGCATGGTCCGCAGTGCGATCACGCCGACTTCGCGGCCGAGCAACTGTCGTACGCGATGGACGTGCTCGAGGCCCGCGGTGACCTCGATCCGTCCGGCCCCGAGGCCGAGCAGTTCGTCATCGACTATCTGGTCGACGTGACGATGCACGAAGTCGGCCACACGCTCGGCTTGCGCCACAACTTCCGCTCCTCGCGCATTTACAGCGACCGCGAGCTCTCCGATCCGCGTTTCACTGCGGCCAATGGCTTGGCCGGCTCGGTGATGGAGTACGCGCCGATCAACCTCGGACGTCCGGGCGAGCCAGGTGGCGCGCCCTTCCAGACCGTGCTCGGCCCCTATGACTACTGGGCCATCGAGTACGCCTACAAGCCGATCGCGCCGGAGTACGAGAAGGCCGAGTTGCAGCGCATCGCCGCGCGCAGCGCCGAGCCACAACTGGCCTACGGCACCGACGAGGACAACTACCTCGGCATCGATCCCGAGTCGCTCGTCTTCGACCTCGGGCCTGACCCGATGGGATTTGCCGAGAAGCGCATTGCGATCGCGCGCGACCTGCTGGCACGCCAGGAGTCGCGTCCGCTGAAGGCCGACGCCGACTACTCGGTGCTGCGCCGTGCGATCGGCTACGCCGTGCGCGACGCCGGACGGGCCGCAGGCATCCTGGCGCGCCAGATCGGCGGCGTGCGCACGTTGCGCGACTTCCCTGGCAGCGGCCGCGACCCGCTGGTGCCCGTTGATGCTGCGCAGCAGCGCCTGGCGCTCGATGTGCTGGCGCGCGGCGTGTTGGCGGCCGATGCCTTCGTGCTCTCACCGGCGCTGCAGCGCAAGCTCGCACCCGACTACGCCGACCGCACCGCGGCGGTGTTCGGCGATGGCGACCCTGGCGCCACCGATTACTCGATCGCCAGCGTCATCCTCGGCATGCAGCGCGCGCTGCTGGCGCAACTGATGAGCGACGGGCTGGCCACGCGCCTGCTCGACAGCGAAGGCAAGGTCGATGCACGCAGCGGCAGCGCCAGTGCCTTCCACTTGTCCGAGCTGTACACGCGCCTGACGCGCGAAGTCTGGAGCGAACTCGGCAAGAGCGGCGACATC
>JANOEG010000400.1:0-7691 GCA_031413095.1 Burkholderiales bacterium
TTCTTCATCCTCGTCCTGCTCGGTTTTGTGGCGACGATGAACGCCTACGTGCTGTCCGACAAGGGCGCGGGGCAGGGCATACCGATTCCCGTCCTGATCTGGGCGCTGGTAGTGATGGGCATGGCCTTCATCGTCAACCGCACGCGCTTCGGGCGCTACGTGTATGCCATCGGCGGCAACCCGGAGGCCGCGCTGCTGGTCGGCATCCCGGTGAAGAAGGTGATGTTGAAGCTGTTCCTGCTGCTCGCGGTGCTGGTGACGATCGCCGCCGTCGTCTCCGTGTCGCGCCTGAACGCAGGCACCAACTCGCTCGGCACGAACATGGAGCTGTACGTGATCGCAGCGGCCGTCATCGGCGGCGTGGCGCTGTCGGGTGGCAGCGGCACCGTGCTCGGCTCGGTGCTCGGCGCGCTGATCATCCAGTTCCTCGAAAGCGGTCTGCTGCTGATGGACGTGAGCATCGGCTGGCGCATGGTCATCATCGGCCAGGTGCTGATCGTCGCGGTGGTGTTCGATGTGCTGTATCGGCGCGCCACCGGGGAGCGGATGACATGACGGCTCTGATTGAGATGCGCGGCATCCACAAGGCCTTCGGCGGCGTGCGCGCGGTCGAGGACGTGAGCCTGTCGGTGCACGCTGGCGAAGTGGTGGCGCTGCTCGGCCACAACGGCGCCGGCAAATCGACGCTGATGAAGATGCTGGCCGGCGCCTACCCCATCGACAGCGGCGAGGTGCGCATGAGCGGGCTGGTGGCCAAGATCGCCAACCCGGCGGACTCGCAGCACCTGGGCATCGAGACGATCTACCAGACGCTGGCGCTGGCCGACAACCTCGATTCGGTGGCCAACCTCTTTCTCGGCCGCGAGCTGATGACGCGCTGGGGCACGCTCGACGACTACGCGATGGAGAAGGCCGCGCGCGACGTTTTCCACCGCCTGAACCCGAACTTCAAGAACATCCGCGTGCCGGTGCGATCGCTGTCTGGCGGGCAGCGTCAAGTGGTGGCGATCTCGCGCGCGCTGTACTTCAACGCCAAGGCGCTGATCATGGACGAGCCTTGCGCCGCGCTCGGCCCCGAAGAGACGCGCATGGTGCATGACCTGGTGCGCAAGCTGAAGGCGCAGGGAGTCGGCATCTTCCTGATCTCGCACGACATGCCCGATGTGTTCGGCCTGTCGGACCGCCTCTCCGTGATGAAGAACGGCAAGACCGTGGGTACCTACCGCACGGCGGAGGTCACCGAGGACGAGGTGCTGGGCATGATCATCGCGGGCAAGAAGGTCACGCGCGTGCCCGAGGCGTTCGCGCCGGCGTGAGAGGCAACGTTTAGAGAGCATGTTTGAGAGCCACGATCTCCTTCCCTACTGCTCAGACAGCGACGATTTGCGTTATTGCCGGCGGGCACATTCGCAGTAAAGGCTCATTGGCGCTATTTGGCGCCTTGGTCGCGGGCATCGGGATGCTGGCCACGGGGATCTTTTGGGTTCAGGCTTCAGCCCTAGGATTGTTGGCCCTGGTTGCGTTTGCGTGGCGCGAGTTGGGCGATGTATCTCGCCAGGTGGACAACCAAATTGAACTGAACAGGGAGAAAGCCACTGTTGCTCGCACGAGGAGCGGCAAGCCCCAGATGCAGTCCGTCGGTTCGTTTGTCGAATTGAGGTTGTATGAAGTGAATCCTCCTGGAAGAGGCAACCGCAACATCTTCAGTCTTCAATTGGTCTGCAAAGCGGGGGTCGTAAAGCTGTTCGGCCTCCATTCGAAAGAAGAGATTTCTGGCCACGCACAGCTGCTTGCGGAGTGGCTTTCGATACCAATCAGAAACGGCGGGCGGCTCTCATTGGCAAGTTGGGCCTCTCAGAGGACCATACTGTGAGCTGCAATGCAGACGGCCACCTTCTAAGCCCTCGCTCAAGCAAACATGCTCCGGCGCGCTTCGCGCGTCAGAGAACATTGTTCATGTCGAACGCTCTGCTGGTAGCGGTTCTCGGCACTAACTGCTGGCCGGTACTTGCCCAGTCCGACGCCACCATGCCGCCCGTGCCACGCTTCGTCGAAGAGACCGACACCGCCGGCTTCAACAGCCGCTTCGACGGCGAAGCCGAGTACCTCGTCGGCGGCGGCGTGGCCACGTTCGATTGCGACGGGGACGGCCTGCCCGAGATCTACGTCACGGCGGGAGTCAACAAGGCCAAGCTCTACCGCAACAAGAGCGCGCGCGGCGGCGCCATCAAGCTCGCGGAAGAACGCTCGGGGCTCGAGCTGACGAACGCCATCGGCGCCTACCCGATCGATATCGACGGCGACAGCAATGCCGACCTCGTGGTGCTGCGCGTCGGTGAAGTGCAGATCTTCCGCGGCCTCGGCGGCTGCCGCTTCGAGCGCGCGAACGAGAAGTGGAAATTCGCCAGCAGCAACGCCTGGCACAGCGCGTTCGCCGCCACGTGGGAGCGCGGGCAGGCATGGCCGACGCTGGCGATCGGCACCTACACCGATCGCGCCAAGCCCGAATTCCCGTGGGGCAGTTGCACGCCCGCGGGGCTGTGGCGAGCGGCATCGGCCGAGGGCGGCGCCTACGCGCCCGTGCTGCCGCTCACACCGGGCCACTGCGCGCTGTCGATGCTGTTCTCCGACTGGAACCGCAGCGGCGAGACAGCCCTGCGCGTCAGCAACGACCGCGAGTACTACAAGGGCGGGCAGGAACAGTTGTGGCAGTTGGCGCCCGGCGCCGCCCCGAAGCTCTACACGCCGGAGCTAGGCTGGAGGCCGCTACAGATCTGGGGCATGGGCATCGCCAGTCACGACCTCGACGGCGATGGCTTGCCCGAAGTCTTTCTCACCAGCATGTCCGACAACAAGCTGCAGCAGCTCGAAGGCGGCGCTGCTAGGCCGACCTACAAGGACATCGCCTTCAAGCGCGGCGCCACCGCACATCGCCCCTACATCGGCGGCGACGTGCACCCGTCCACCGCCTGGCACGCGCAGTTCGCCGACGTCAACCACGACGGCCGCGCCGACCTGTTCATCGTCAAAGGCAACATCTCGGCGATGCCCGACTTTGCCGCGCAGGACCCGAACAACCTGCTGCTGCAGCGCGCCGACGGCACGTTTGCCGAAGCCGGCCAGCTCGCCAACGTGGCCAGCTTCAAGCGGGGCCGCGGCGGCATGCTCGCCGACCTGAACGGCGACGGCCTGCTCGACATGCTCGTCGTCAATCGCTGGGACAAGGCGCAACTGTGGCGCAACGTTGGCGCCGGCACGGCCGCGCAGCCCAAGCCGATGGGCCACTGGCTGCAACTGCACCTTCGCCAGCCCGGCGGCAACCGGGATGCGATCGGCGCGTGGGTCGAAGTCGATCTCGGTGGCCGTGTCGTGCGCCAGGAGTTGACCGTCGGTGGCGGTCATGCAAGCGGGCATCTGGGTTGGATGCATTTCGGCCTCGGCGAAGCGACGAACGTCAAGCTGCGTGTGCAGTGGCCGCACGGCGAGTGGAGCGCGTGGCAGAACGTGGCGGCCGATGCGTTCTACAGCGTCGATCGGCAAGCCGGCGTCAGCGCTTGGAAAGCACCGTGATGACGCGCCTGTTGATCGTGGTGGTGTTGGCGTGCCTTGTCATCACGGTACGCGCACAACCCACGCCCGACGCCTCAAAGTACAGCGCCAACGTCGCCATCGAGTGGTTCCAGCTCGACCTGCAGCTCATCCAGCAAACGCCGGGTTTCAGCCCGCCGGCGGCCGCGCGCGCGCTCGGCTACCTGGGCCTCGCGTTGTACGAGTCGGTGGCGCCTGGCATGCCGTCGCATCGCAGCCTCGCCGGGCAGTTGAACGAGCTCGATTCGCTGCCCTGGGCGCAGCCCGACGAAGCGCTGCACTGGCCGACCGTGGCCAACGCCGCGATGGCGGCGATGACACGCATGATGTTCCCGACCGCGAGCGCGGAGAACAAGACGCGCATCGATTTGCTGGAGCGCAATCTACCGTTGAAGTACGCACAGGAGTTCGATGCCGCCACGGTCACGGCCGAAATCAAGCAACGCTCCGAGAGCTTTGGCAAGCTGATGGCGATGGCGCTGATGACCTGGGCCCGCACCGACGGCGGCCACGAGGCGTGGGGGCCGCTGCGCCGCTCGCAGGCCAACTACGTGCCGCCGAGCGGTGCGGGCCAGTGGAGCGCCACGCCGCCGAACTTTGCTCCCGCGCTGCTGCCCTGGTGGGGCGACAACCGGCCGTTCGTTGCGAAGGTTGTTGACACCTGCCTTGCGTCCGCACCGCCGCCGTATTCGGAATCGAACACATCGCCTTTCTACAAGGAGGCCGACGAGGTCTGGCGCATCGCCAACGCCGCCACGCAGGCGCAGCGCCAGTTCGCGCTGTACTGGGCCGACGACCCGGGCAAGACGCCCACGCCGGCGGGACACTGGGTGCACATCGCGGGCGATGTGCTCAAGGCACGCAAGGCCACGCTCGCCGATGCGGCCGAGGCCTATGCCCGCCTCACGCTGGCGATGAACGACGCCTTCATCGTCACCTGGCGCAGCAAGTACCAGATCAACCTGCTGCGCCCGGTGACCTACGTGCAGTTGTTCATCGACAGCAACTGGACACCGCAACTGATGAACACGCCGCCGTTTCCGGAGTACCCGTCGGGCCACTCGGTGCAGTCGGCGGCGGCTGCGGCAGTGCTGTCCAACTTGTTCGGCGCGCAGACCGCGTTCACCGACAACGCGCACAACGACCGTGGCTGGGGCCCACGCACCTTCACGAGTTTCGGCGCCGCGGCGGAAGAGGCCGCGCTGTCGCGGCTGTATGCGGGCATCCATTTCCGCAGCGCCGTGGTCAACGGGCAGACGCAGGGGCGCTGCGTGGCCGAGCGGGTATTGGGGTTGAAGACGCGGCAGTGAAGCGGCGGGTTTGCGCGCTGGGGTGAAAGCGCTGCGGGATATGCTGTTTCCCGGTATCGCCGGTGGAGGGTCGGAACCATGTCAGACGTACGGTGGGGCATTCTGGGAGCGGCGAAGTTCGCGCGCGAGCACATGGGCCCGGCGTTGGCGCTGGCGCCGGGTGGCCACATCGCGGCATTGGCCACCTCGGACCCGGCCAAGGCCGAGCCGTTACGCGTTTTCGCCCCCGGTCTGCGCGTGCACGACAGCTACGACGCGCTGCTCGCCGACCCGCAGATCGACGCGGTCTATATCCCGCTGCCGAACCGCCTGCACGTCGAGTGGAGCCTGAAGGCGATGCGCGCCGGCAAGCATGTGCTGTGCGAGAAGCCGATGGCGATGCAGGCCAGCGACTTCGATCAACTGATCGCCGCCCGCGATGCGGCGGGCGTGCTGGCGGCCGAAGCCTTCATGATCGTGCACCACCCGCAGTGGCAGCGCGCGCGCCAACTTCTGGCCGACGGTGCTGTCGGGCGGCTCTGGCGCATCGACGGCGCGTTCTCGTTCAACAACCGCGACGCGGGCAACATCCGCAACCAGGCCGACATGGGCGGCGGCGGGCTGCGCGACATCGGCGTCTATGTCATGGGCGGCGCCCGACTTGTCACGGGCCTCGAGCCGACGGACGTGCAGGCCCGCATCCAGTGGGAGAACGGCGTCGATGTTTACGCGGCCCTCTCGGCGAAGTTCGGCGACGCGGACTACGCCGCTTTCACCTCGATCCGCATGCACCCGCGCCAGGAGATGACCTTTCATGGCGAGACCGGCGTGCTGCGCTTGCCAGTGCCGTTCAACGCGCGCGTGTTCGGCGAAGCGCGGCTGGAACTGCACCGCGGCATGGAAACCATCACCGAGCGCTGGCCCGCCGTGAACCACTATGAGTTGCAAGCGGCTGCCTTCAACCGCGCCGTGTGCGAGGGTGGGGCCTATGCCTGCCCGCTGGAATTCTCCCGAGGGACCCAGGCGATGATGGACGCGGCCTTCGCCAGCGCCGCTGGATGAACACCCTCGGCGTCGATCTGGGCACGTCGGAGCTGAAGGCGCTGGTGATGGGCGCCGACGGTGCGGTGCTCGCCACTGCGCACGCGCCGCTGACCTGGCGCCAGCCGCACCCCGGCTGGGCCGAGCAGGACGCGATGGACTGGTGGCAGGCCACGGTTGCCGCCTGCGCACAACTGAAGGCGTCGGCGCCGGACAGCCTTGCGGCCGTGCGCGCGATCGGCCTGTCGGGCCAGATGCATGGCGCGACGCTGCTCGACGCGGCCGACACGGTGCTGCGGCCCTGCATCTTGTGGAACGACACGCGCAGCGCCGCGCAATGCGAAACGTTGACGCGCGACTGCCCGCAGCTTCACGCCATCGCCGGCAACCTGGCGATGCCCGGCTTCACCGCGCCGAAACTGGCCTGGGTGCGCGAGCACGAGCCCGAGGTGTTCCGCCGCGTCGCCAGCGTGCTGCTGCCCAAGGACTGGTTGCGTCTGCAACTGACGGGCACCAAAGTCTCCGAGATGTCCGACGCCGCCGGCACGTTGTGGCTTGACGTGGCCCAACGCGATTGGTCCGATGTATTGCTCGCGGCGACCGGCCTGACACGCGCGCACATGCCTTCGCTGATCGAAGGCCCGCAAGTCAGCGGCACGCTCACGGCCGATGCGGCGCGCGCGCGCTGGGGTTGATGGCGGGCATCCCCGTCGTCGGCGGCGCGGGGGACAACGCGGCGAGCGCCATCGGCATCGGCGCCGTGAAAACCGGTGACAGTTTTGTTTCGCTCGGCACCAGCGGCGTGCTGTTCTCGGTGACCGACCAGCACCGCCCCAACGTCGGCGACGCGGTGCACGCGTTCTGCCACGCGCTGCCGGGCGTGTGGCACCAGATGGCGGTGATGCTGTCGGCGGCGAGCGCGCTGTCGTGGGTCACGCGCGCGACCGGCCAGGCGAGCGAAGGCGAGCTGCTGGCCAAGGCCGCCACGCTGAGCGCCGCCGAACGCAACGCCGCGCCACTCTTCCTGCCCTACCTGTCGGGCGAGCGCACGCCGCACAACGATGCGACCGCGAGCGGCGTCTTCCTCGGCCTGCGCAATGCACATGACGCGCCGCACCTGGCGTGGAGCGTGATCGAAGGCGTGAGTTTCGGTCTGCGCGACGGCCTCGATGCGATGCGCCGCGCGGGCTCGCGCATCGACGAAGTGCAGCTCGTCGGTGGCGGCTCGCGCAGCACGCTGTGGGCGCAACTGCTGGCCGATGTGCTGCAAGTGCGCGTGCTGATCGGCGAGGCCAGCAGCGTCGGCGGTGCGCTCGGTGCGGCGCGCTTGGCGGCGCTGGGCCTTGGTGACATCAACGCGGCGCGCATCGCCGAGATCTGCCGCACACCGGCCGCGCTGCACCGCCTCGAACCCCATCCATCGGTCGCACTCGAAGAGCGCCTGACGACCTACCGATCCGCTTACCAGGCCTTGCGCCCGGTGTTCACTTTTTCCGCCAAAGGAATTCAGCCATGAGCGACTATTTCCAGGACATCGCCCCGATCAAGTACGAAGGGCCGGAGACAAAAAATCCGCTCGCCTACCGCTGGTACCAGCCCGATCGCATCGTGCTCGGCAAGCCGATGAAGGACCAGCTGCGCATGGCGGTGTGCTACTGGCACAACTTCTGCTGGAACGGCTTCGATCCCTTCGGCTACGACGGCACGCTGCAGCGTCCGTGGCAGAAGCTCGGCGCGACCGACCCGATGGCCGGCGCACGCGCCAAGGCCGAC
>JANOEG010000401.1:0-2657 GCA_031413095.1 Burkholderiales bacterium
GCGTCGTTGTCTTGCCGGAACCGGTCGGGCCGGTGACGAGCACGATGCCGTGCGGCTGCTGCACCAGTTGCTTGAACTTGGTCAGCACGTTGCCGCTCATGCCGAGCGATTCGAGCGTGAACTTCGCGTCGCCCTTGTCCAACAGGCGCAGCACGGCGCGCTCGCCGTGGGCGTTGGGCAGTGTCGACACGCGCACGTCGATCGCGCGGCCGCCGATGCGCAGCGAAATGCGGCCGTCCTGCGGCAGGCGCTTTTCGGAGATATCGAGCTCGGCCATGATCTTCAGACGCGAGATCAGCGCGGCGTGCAGGGCGCGGTTCGGCTCGACGACCTCGCGCAGCGTGCCATCGACACGGAAGCGCACCGACGAATTGCGCTCATACGGCTCGATGTGGATGTCGCTGGCGCCGTCTTTGGCGGCCTGTGTCAGGAGCGCGTTCAGCATGCGGATGATTGGCGCGTCGTTGGCCGCTTCGAGCAGGTCTTCCACCGCTGGCAGGTCCTGCATCATGCGTGACAGATCGACAGCAGACTCGACCTCGCCGACCACCGCCGCCGCACTCGATTCACCACCGGCGTAAGCGGCCTGGATGCGCTGCGCCAGCGTGGCCACCGGCTCGCGCTCGAAACGCTGCACCCCATAGACGCGCGTCACTTCCGACAGCGCTGCCGGCGACGCATGCTCGCCGGCCCACAGCGTCAGCTCGCGGCCGTCGTCTTCGAGCAGCAGCGTATTGGCCTTGGCAAAGGCGTAGGGCAGAGGGTGGCGGGAGCCCATGACAGCCTCAGTTCGTGGTGGGTGCCGATGCGGGCGCCAGGGGCGGCACGGCGGGCGTGGCTGCAGCATTCGGCGCGCGCAGCGGTGGCAGCACCGGCGCTTCATTGATGGGCAGCAGCAGGTGCTGAGACGGCTGGGCCTCTTTCTGCTGCGAGCGGATGAGGTCGTAGCGGTCGAGCGAAAGCTTGTTGGCGTCTTCTGCTCCGCGCATGACGATCGGACGCAGGAACACCATCAGGTTGGTGCGCTTGCGCGTGCGCGACTCGCTGCGGAACAGGTTGCCGATCAAGGGAATGTCGCCAAGCAAGGGCACCTTGCTGCGGTTCTCGGTGTAGCGATCCTCGATCAGGCCGCCGAGCACGAGGACTGCGCCGTCATCGACGATCACGTTCGACTCGATCGAGCGTTTGCTGGTGGTCGGTCCCGCGCCCTCGGTGCCGGCCGCAGGCGAGCCGACAGACGAACTCTCCTGGAAGATTGCCATGCGGATGGTGCCGCCTTCGCCGATCTGCGGCTTGATGCGCAGCGTGATGCCGACGTCCTTGCGCTCGATGGTCTGGAAGGGGTTGGTGGTGCCGGTGCCGGTGCTCGTGAACTGCCCGGTGATGAACGGCACGTTGTCGCCCACCACGATCTTGGCTTCTTCGTTGTCCACCGTGATCAGGTTTGGGGTGGACATGATGTTGGCGTTGCCTTGGCTTTGCAGGACACGCGCGATGGCGGAAAGCCCATACAGCCCATCGCCCAGGTTCTTCAGCACACCGATGTTGAAACCATTGGGGAGGCCGGCTAGTGCCGCGCCTGCGGTGGTGCGTCCGCCCGCGGCGGCAACGGACAAGTCGATGATCGAGTTGGCGCCGAAGCTGGTGCCGCCGGCGACGATATTCGAGTCGCCCTTGCGGCCGCTGACGCCTTGCCACTGGAAGCCGAAATCAGCGGCGTTGTCGCCACCGACTTCGACGATCAGGCTTTCGATGTAAACCTGCGCGCGGCGCGTGTCCATCTGCTCGATCATCGAGCGCACCTGGCGGTACAGCGGCTCGGCGGCAGTGATGATCAGCGAGTTGGTGGACGGGTCGGCCTGGATGAAGCCGCCGGTCGAGGGTCCGGCCGAGGCCTGGATCGGCGCGGTGGCCTGCGGCGAAGCGCCCGTTACACCGCCTTGCTGCTGCAACTGCTGTTGCTGCGGCTGCGTGGCCGACACGCCACCGCCGCCACCACCGCTGCCGGTGGTCGTGAAGGCAGCGCGGAGCACCTGGGCCATCTTGGTGGCGTCGGCATTTTTCAGGTGCACGACCCAGATGTTGCCCGCCGGGCCACCGGACTGGTTCGGGCGGTCGAGTTTGTCGACGATGCCGCGCACCTGGGCCAGCTTGGCCGAGTTGGAGGAACGCACGATCAGCGAATTGCTGCGCGAGTCGGCGATCACCGACAGGCCGCCGCCGGCCGCTGTGGGCACGCCCGGCACCGCACCGGCGCTGCCGCCGTCGGAGAGGCGCTGCACCAGCGGCGCCATGTCGGCAGCGACGCCGAACTTCAGCGGCAGGATTTCGATGTCGCCGGCGGCCGGCTGATCGAGCGCGGCAATGATCTTGCCGATGCGCGTCAGGTTGTCGGCGTAGTCGGTGATGACCAGCGAGTTGTTGCCCGGGTTGGCGTTGATCGTGTTGTTGGGGCTGATCAGCGGCCGCAGCACGGCCACCAGGTTGTTCGGGTTCTCATGGTTGAGGCGGAAGATCTGCGTCAGGATCTGGTCGCCGCGGCGGCCCGAGTTGCCGATCGACACCGTGCCGGCTTGCAGCTTCGCATCGGCCTCGGGCACCACCTTCAGCAGGCCGGCGTTTTCGACCACCGTGAAACCCAGCCCGCGCAGCGCCGA
>JANOEG010000402.1:0-7223 GCA_031413095.1 Burkholderiales bacterium
TGGTGCAGTGGAACCGCACGGTGCATGAAGCCATGCTCGCCGAGCTGAAGCTCGGCCGCCTGCCGATCCTGCTCGGCGGCGACCATTGCTTGGGCATCGGCAGCATCAGCGCCGTGGCGCGCCATTGCCGCGAGAACAACAAGAAACTGCGCGTGTTGTGGCTAGACGCGCATGCCGACTTCAACACCAGCACGCTGACGCCGAGCGGCAACACGCACGGCATGCCGGTGGCCTGCCTATGCGGCCATGGGCCGAAGGAGCTGATTGAGATCGGCGGCACGGTGCCGGCGATCAGCCCGAAGTGGGTGCGGCAGATCGGCATCCGCAGCG
Source organism: Burkholderiales bacterium (assembly GCA_031413095.1). GTDB lineage: Bacteria > Pseudomonadota > Gammaproteobacteria > Burkholderiales > Burkholderiaceae_C > CADEEN01. Next base: position 331 of record JANOEG010000402.1, read on the forward strand.
TCGATCCCGGCGAGAAGCGCTTCGTGCACGAGCAGGACCTGGAAGTCTTCGACATGCGCTACATCGACGAGATGGGCATGCGCCACACGATGGAGCTGGCCCTGGCCACGCTCGATGCCAACACGCACTTGCACGTCAGCTTCGACGTCGATTTTCTCGACCCCGACATCGCGCCCGGCGTCGGCACCACGATCCCAGGCGGGCCGACCTACCGCGAAGCGCAGTTGTGCATGGAGATGATCGCCGACACCGGCCGTCTCGCTTCGCTCGACGTCATGGAGCTGAACCCGGCGCTCGACGTGCGCAACAAGACGGCGCAGTTGGCGGTGGATCTGATCGAGAGCCTGTTCGGAAAATCGACATTGATGCGCAAGTAGGCCGCATTCAACTTAGGTGGGCCCCCTAACGCACACCCCCTAGTCCGGACCCGCCATACCCCCTTAAGGACGAATGACCTGAGCCGTTGGTCTTCCTATCCTTTGCTCCATGCCCTCACCTCCCGAGGGCCAGGAGATCAGGAATGGCACAGACCCATGAGCGCGGTCGGCGGCTCGCGCAGGCGGCGCTCTATGTAGCGCTGGCGGCTGCGATCCTCGGCGCGATCGCGCTGCCGGCGATGGCGGCCGAGTCGCGCACGCTGTTGACGATCACCGACGGCCCGGTGCAGGTATTGCGTGGCGCGCAGAAGTTCGAAGCTGCTGAAGGCTTGGCCCTGGCCGACGACGACATCGTGCGCACCACGGCCGCCACCCGCGTCGCCCGCATCGAATTCGCCGACGGCCGCGCGCTCGATCTCGGCCCGGCCACACAGGTGCTGCTGCTGTCCGAGCGTGCTGCGCAGGCGCAGGGTTGGGCTGGCGCCAGCGCCGTGGTGGCGCAAGGCTGGGTCAAGTTGTCGGCCGGCGCCGCAGTGAGCAGCGTGGTCACGCCGCACGGCATCGTCATGGGCGATGCGCGGGGCGCGATGCTCACACACACGGCGGCCGACGGCAGCGCTCTGGCTTTTGCAGAGTCACGCGGCCTGACGCTGCGGCCGCGCGGCTCCGGCGCCGAGGTCTTGTTGCGCGAAGGCGAGACCTGGGTGCGCGAAGGTGCGTCGGGCATGGTGCGCGTGGCCGCGCGCCACACGGCGCTGCGCGAGGTGCCTCGGGCCTTGGCCGACACCTTGCCGCGCCGCGTCGCGCGTTTCGACGGCGGCGCCGGCGAGCCGGCCGCCGGCCAGCCGCTGGATGCCGCCGACCTCGCGGCCTGGTCACAGGCCGAGCCTGCGCTGATGGCGCTGATGACGCAGTGGCGTGCAGGACGCAGCGGCGGCAACACCTCGGCCACGCGTCCTTCCAGTGCCGCGAAGACGGCTCGCCACGCCCCCAAGCGCTCCGCTGCGCGCGCCGTGGCGCGAGCGCCCGCCAGCAGCATCGTGGTGCAGGGCCTGCCGGTGCCCGCCGCCGCCGCGGACTTCGGCGATGCACAGCCGTTCACGCTGCCGGCCACAGCGCTGCTGACCACCGAGCCGGTGCTCAGCACGCGAGTGTCTACGCCGCAGCGCCGCTGACCGCACGCCACCTTCGATACCTCCCAAGGACTGCCCTCACCATGAAACTGCTCGTCAAGTTCAACCTCGTCTTCATCGCCGTGTTCCTGCTCGGCCTGCTCGTCACCAGCACGGTGACGCGCTCTCTGCTCGACCGCCATGCGCAGGAAGAAGTGCTGCAGCACGCGCGCTTCATGCTCGAGAAGGCGATGGCGGTGCGTTCCTACACGTCGACGCAGGTCGCGCCGCTGCTCGAAACGCAGATGAAGTACGGCTTCCTGCCGCAATCGGTGCAGGCGTTCTCTGCCACTGAAGTGCTGGCGAAGATCCAGAAGAACTACCCCGACTACAGCTACAAGGAAGCGACGCTGAACCCGACCAACCCTCGCGACCGTGCGGTCGAATGGGAAGCTGACGTCATCGGCGAGTTCAAGAAGTCGCCCGAGGCCAAGGAGTTCATCGGCCAGCGCGACACGCCGGCCGGCCGGGCGCTTTACATCGCGCGGCCGATCCGCATCAACGACGGCGCCTGCCTGCGCTGCCACAGCACGATCGACGCGGCGCCGAAGACGCTGGTGGAGAAGTACGGCCCGGCCAACGGCTTCGGCTGGCAGTTGCACGAGGTCGTTGGCGCGCAGATGGTGTCGGTGCCGATGACGGTGCCGCTGGCGCGCTCGCAGCAGACCTGGGCCACGGTGATGACGCTGTTCGGTGCCGTCTTTCTCGTCACCGGCCTGGCGCTGAACCTGGTGCTGTGGGCGATGGTGATCCGACCGGTGACGCAGATGGCCGCACTGGCCGAACGGGTGAGCCTGGGCAAGGGCGATGCGCCAGCCTTCGCCACACGCGGCCGCGACGAGATCGGTGTGCTCGGCCAATCGTTCAACCGCATGCGGCGCAGCCTGCATGCGGCGATGAAGTTGCTGGAGAGCCCGGCCACATCATGAACACACGCAGCGCGGGGGTGCCAGCATGAGTGCGAGCGCACGGCCGTTCCGAAGCGAGCGCTCCACCCCTCGCGGAGGGGTCGCGCGCAGCGCGGGGGTGCCGGCATGAGCGCACGGCTCACGCCCACGGGTGTGCCTCTCGATGACGGCGGCACAACACTTGCGCCGTTGCGTCTGGGCCGCTACACGCTGCAGGACATGCTCGGCGAAGGTGCGATGGGCGTGGTCTACCGCGCCCACGATCCGCTGCTCGACCGCATGGTGGCGTTGAAGACCTTTCGCAAACCGGCCTGCGGCTCCGCCAATGCCAGCGTCGCCGCCGCGCTGCGCCTGCGCAACGAAGCGCAGGCCGCGGCGCGGCTGTCGCACCCCGGCATCGTCGCCGTCTACGAGTACGGCGAGGACGGCGACCAGTCCTTCATTGCCATGGAATACGTGCGCGGCACTCCGCTGCTCACCGGCATGGCCCAACCTGCTGCGCTGCCGGTCGACGACGTGCTGTGCCTGATGGTGCAGTTGCTCGTCGCCCTGCAATGCGCGCACGAACAAGGCGTGTGGCACCGCGACATCAAGCCCGCCAACCTGATGGTCACGCCCGAAGGACGGTTGAAGATCACCGACTTCGGCATCGCGTGCATGTCGCACACAGTGGATGACGCGGTGGGTGATGCGGCAGCACTGCCGCGCGGCGCCGGCGTGATGGGCTCGCCCGGCTACCTGGCACCCGAGTGCTACCGCGGCGGTACGCAAGGTGACCAGCGCGCCGACGTGTACGCGTGCGGCGTGTTGCTGTTCGAGCTGCTGACCGGCCTGCGGCCGTTTCGCGGCGGCCCCGATGTAGTGATGTACAAGACGCTGCACCTGCCCGTGCCGCCGCTGGCGGCGCCCGGCGATCCGCAGTTCGTACCGCTGGCGCGCTTCGCGCATGTGGTGCAGCGCGCACTGGCCAAGTCGCCCGACGAACGCTATGAAAGCGCGCTCGAGATGCGCACTGCGCTGATGCTGGCCGCCGACCGTGCCGTGCCACATGCACTGTCGCTGCCGGCGATGCGCTTGCTGGCGCCATCGTCCGCCCGCGACAGCGTCGCTCCGCCCAGCGCGCCGAGCGCGCCGCAGGCCAGCCCGGCGCCAGCACCGCTGACCCCGGCACCCGCACTGCGAACCACTCCGAAGACCTTCGCCGACTCGCTGCTGGCACGCCTGACCGCCGAGCTGGTGAACGAACTCGGGCCTATGGCCCAGTGCGTCGTGCAGCGCGCGGCCGCGCAGGGTGACACCAACGAGGCGGCGCTCGTGATGCGCGTGGCCAACGAGGCGCTGCCCGCTTCGCAGCGCAGTGAGTTCATCCAACGCATGCGTGCTGTGCTGCCGGACAAGGCAGGCCCCGCGCCGCGCGGTCCGCGCACGCACCCTCCCACCGGGGTCGTGGTGCCGGTGTTGAATGAAGAACTCGGCGAAGCATCGGACGCCGCACCCTTGGATTCACGATGGATGCAAGATGTCCAGCGGCTGCTGACACCTCACGTCGGGCCGATGGCAGCGCTGCTGACGCGCCGCGCTGCAGCCGGTGCCGCTTCGCGCCAGCAGTTCATCGCCCGTCTGGCCGATCTGGCGGCCGACGGCCGAGAGCGCGAGAAGTTGATTGCGGCGCTGCGCCGCTTGCCATGACGAAGCAGGCTAGCGTTTGCACCACTGCGTTTCGCAGGGCACACCGTCGCTGTTGCCGTCCATCTTCATGCCAGGGCAGTTCTTGAGGAACCAGGTGGCTTCTTCGCACGAGCCCATCTGCGAGCAGTAAACGCGGCCGTCGCAGCGGCGGCCGGACGCACCCGTCGCGGTCGAAGCGCTAACAACTGCGGCCGGCGCCCCACCGCTCTTCTTCGGCTCGCCACCCGGGCGAGCGCACTCGCCGTTGCGCTGCCGAAAGTCGCGCGGCATCACCGCGCCAGGCTCGCTGTGCAGGCCGCGCTTGAGCGCCACGGCCATGCGCTCCTCTGCCACGTAGGGGCCACGGTCGTACTTGAAGCGCGAGCTCCAGGCGTGACCGTCGCGGACCATGCGGTCACCCACGTCCACCGTGCCGTCGAACACCTTGCCGACGACGCGCGCGTGTTCGTCGCGGGCGACGATGCGCACCGTGACGTTGCGATTCAGTGCCAGCTGGTTCAGCGCCTGCGTGGCGTCGGCGCCGCCAGCCTGGCAGCTCTCGGGCGCATCGATGCCTTCGATGCGGATCACCACCGGATCGGCATCGGGAGCGGTCTTCAGCCACAGCGTGTCGCCATCAACGATGCGGCTGACCTGGCCGGTGAGCTCGGTCGGCTCGGGCGGCGGCTTCTCTTTCTTTGGTTTCGTGGCGGCGTGGGCTCCAACGAGACCGAACGACAGCACCATCAGCAGAACGAGGATTCTCTTCATACCTGGACTCCCAACGAGAACACACCGGCCAGCCACCAGCCGAACAGGCCCAGCAACAGCAACCAGATCAGCGCGATCAACAGCACGCCCCACCACAGGCGCGGCAACTTGTCGGCACTGGCTTCGGCTTCGGCCATGCGCGCCTGCCACAGGTGCGGCGGCGTCAGGCGGACGGCCAGCGCAATGCCCATCGGCACGAGGATCACGTCGTCGAGCAAGCCGATCACCGGGATGAAATCCGGGATCAGATCGATCGGGCTGAGCGCGTAGGCGAGCACGAAAAGCGCGATCAGCTTCGGCGCGCGCGGCGTGTCGCGGTGACGGACCAGCTTCCACAACGCGAGCAGCCGCGTGGCGAGGCGCGCTTTGTTGGCGTGGCGAACGACATTGCCGAGCATGGTTCAGACGGATTGTCGCTTGCGACGCACGCTGCGAGGAGGTGTCTCCGTGGGCTGCTGTGTGCCATCGAGCACGGCTTGAGCACTCGCAAGAATTCGTTGCAAACGGTCGGCCAGCTTCTCGGTGGACAGTTCTTCACGAAAACGCTCGACCATCAGCGGCAGAGCAAACGGGCTCGGCGTTTGCAGCGACACGATTTCCACGCGCTGCGATGCCATGCGTTTCAAGCTGCTGCGCAGGCGTTCGAGTTCCAACTCTTGCGCCAGCACTTCGCGCTCGGCCTGACCGAGCAGCTGGTTGCCGGCGTCGTACTTGCGAAAGACCTCCCAGAACAGGCTCGACGAGGCCTGCACCTGCTTCATGCTTTTCGGCGCACCGGGGTAGCCGCTGAAGACGAGGCCGGCGACGCGGGCAATCTCTCTGAAGCGGCGCTGCGCGAGCTCACCGGAGTTCAGACTCTGCAGCACGTCGGACATCAGCTCGCGCGTGCTGAATACCGTGCCGTCCTGCAACGACGCCGGATCGATCGGCTGCACCGCCAACAGCTCCAGACCGAAATCGTTGATCGACAGCGAGAACGTGTTCGGCTGCGCGCGGGCGAGGCGCCAGGCGAGCAGTTGCGCCAGCCCCATGTGTACGTTTCGACCGGCGAACGGGTAGAGAAAAAGGTGATGCCCTTCGGCCGATTCGAAGCGCTCGATCAGCAGCACGCCCGGCCGCGGCAATTGCGACAAGCGCGCCTGTGTGGCCAGCATCGGCTGCGCAGCCTGCATCTCCGGCTCGAGGAAGTCACCCTGAGCCGAGCTGAACAACAACTCCTGCACCATGTCCGTCATCGCCTCCGACAACGCCATCTTCGTGCCGCCCCACGCCGGCACGACGCCTCGGTTCTTCGTCGCCTTGCGCACGTACGCCGTCATGTCCTGCGTGCGCACGTACTCGAGCACGCGGCCGGCGAAGATGAAGCAGTCGCCGGCCTTCAGCCGCGCGATGAAGCCCTCTTCCACGCTGCCGATCTTGCCGCCCGACAACCAGGCCACGGTGATCGACGCGTCGCTGACGATGGTGCCGATCTGCAAACGGTGGCGCATGGCGATACCGCGGTCGGGCACGCGATAGATCGCATCGTCGCCGCGGACGACGCGGTGGTACTGCGGGTAGGCGCCGAGGCTGGCGCCGCCTCGCTCGACGAAGGCCAGGCACCAATGGAACTCTTCGCGCGTGAGGCCGTTGTACGCCACGGCGGTGCGCACTTCATCGAACAAGTCGTCGGCGATGAAGCCGCCACCCAACGCCACCGTGACCAAGTGCTGCACAAGCACGTCGAGGGGTTTGTCCGGCGACAGCCGAGATTCGACACGCCCGGCCGTCGCCGCACGCCGCGCCGCCGCGGCTTCGACGAGCTCGAGTGTGTTCGTCGGCACCAGCGTGACGCGGCTGACGCGGCCCGGTGCATGGCCGCTCCGGCCGGCACGTTGGAGCAATCGTGCGACGCCCTTCGGGCTACCGATTTGCAGCACACGCTCGACCGGCAGAAAGTCCACGCCGAGATCGAGGCTCGATGTGGCCACCACCGCCTTCAGCGAACCCGCCTTGAG
>JANOEG010000403.1:0-19941 GCA_031413095.1 Burkholderiales bacterium
AGGCGTTGCATCGCGGACTCAGCCGCAGGCGTTGAAGCATCCATGGCCGAAGTATCGACGCCCCGTCGCAGGGATAATCGGGCCTATGTCCAACCCCGGCCTCACCCTGCGCAACGTCACGCCGCCTTTGGCGCTTGCCAACTTCAAGTTGATCGCGTTCGACATGGACTCGACGCTGATCAACATCGAATGCGTCGATGAGATCGCCGATGCCGCCGGCCGCAAGGCCGAGGTGGCGGCGATCACCGAGGCGGCGATGCGTGGCGAGATTGCCGACTACAAGGACAGCCTGCGCCAGCGCGTGGCGCTGCTCGAAGGCGTGCCAGTCTCGGCGCTGGAATCGGTGTACACGCAGCGGTTGCAGTTGAACCCGGGCGCCGAGGCGCTGGTGCAAGCCTGCCAGCGCGCCGGCCTGAAGACGCTGCTCGTTTCCGGCGGCTTCACCTTCTTCACCGATCGCATCCGCGACCGGCTGCAGCTCGACTTCACGCGTAGCAATGTGCTCGGTGTCGCCGATGGCCAGCTCACCGGCCGCCTGGTCGATCAACCCTGGGGCGATATCTGCGACGGCGCGGAGAAACGGCGCATGCTGCTCGAGACCTGTGCGCACATCGGTTGTGCACCGCGCGAAACCATTGCCGTGGGCGACGGTGCTAATGACTTGCCAATGATGGGCGAGGCCGGCTTGTCGGTGGCTTACCACGCGAAGCCGAAGGTGCGTGAGCAGGCGATGGTGTCGATCGAGTCCGGCGGGCTTGATCGGTTGCTCGAGGTGGTGCGCCCGTGAAGGTGTTCGCGTCGGCCTCCGTTGCGCTGCTGCTGGCCTGCTCGGCCGGCGCGGCGAGCGCGCAGCAGACCGACGGCCCGCCCGGGGCTGTTGAAGCCGACCCGTCCACCGTGGCTGCGCTGTGCCGCCGGGCGCGGCTCGGTGATGCGGCCTCGCAGTACGAACTGGCATGGGTCTTTTCCCACGCGCGCGCCGAAGAGCGTCGCGACGATTGGGCCCACTACCTGTTTTTCGCGGCAGCCGCCAATGGCAACGAGGACGCGCGCAAGGTGCTGTTGTCGGTGACGTGGCCGCAGGCGGCCGTGCCCGATTGCGTTCGACCCACCGCCATATCGAGCATCGGGCCGACCGTCGCGGTGCGGGCGCCACCACACATCGAGCGGCTGGTGTACCAACTGGCGCCGCAATTCAATGTGAATCCAAAGCTCGCACTGGCCATCATTGCGGTCGAGTCCAACTTCGACACCGTGGCCTTGTCGAACAAGAACGCGAAGGGCCTGATGCAGCTCATCCCCGACACCGCCCGCCGCTTCGGTGTACGCAACGCCTTCGACCCGCAGCAGAACATCCGCGGCGGCATGGGTTACCTGCGCTGGTTGCTGGCCTACTACCAGGGCGACGTGCGGCTGGTGGCCGCGGCCTACAACGCTGGCGAAGGCAACGTCGACAAGCACCGCGGCGTGCCACCGTTTGCCGAGACGCAGGAGTACGTGAAGCGCGTTGTCGCGCGCTTCGGCAATGCGCCGCATGCGTTCGATGCGCAGGTCACGCGGCCGTCGCCACAGATCCAGCGCCTCAAGCGCTGAGCTGGCTCCAGACCTTTTCCAGCCGTTTCACGCTCACCGGTTGAGGTGTGCGCAGCTCCTGCGCGAACAGGCTGACGCGCAACTCTTCGATCAGCCAGCGGAACTCTTCCAGGCGTGCGTCGGTGGCGCCGCGCGCATCGGCGATGCGGCGCTGAAATCGTTGTTCGATCGGCCGCAGCTCGGCCAGGCGTTGCAGGTCGCGCGCGGGGTCGGTGCGCACTTTGTCAAGCCGCATGACGAGCGCACGCAGGTAGCGCGGCAGGTGGTTGAGCGCAGCCCACGGCGTCTCAATGACGAAGCGCTTGCCGACCAGGCGCTGCAATTGCGCGGCGGCGTCGTCGGCGACTTCCTTCGGCGGCTTGCTGTCCTTGAGTTTGCGCTGCGCGCTGGCGTGTTCGAGCAACACCGACCCCACGGCGCGCGCCACTTCCTGCGCGATCAGGTTCAAGCGCGCGCGGCCTTCCTCGAGGCGCGCCGCAAACGCCTTGGCCTCCATGGGCAGCGGCTCATTCAGAAAGGCCCGGTCCATCGCCACGGCCACGATCTGGTCGCGCAGGTCTTCCAACGTGCCCAGGGCCATGAACTGCGCCGCCATGCGCTGCAGGTCGGGGATGTTCTTTTCAAGGTACTTCAGCGGCTCCTTGAGTTGCAGAGCGAACAGGCGGCGCAGGCCGGCGCGGTGGCGGCGCGCGGCGATGTCGGGCTCGTCGAAGACTTCGATCTCGACATGCGCGACTTTGTCGACGAGCGCCGGGAAGCCGACCATCGACTGGCCGCCCTTCTTCACTTCCATCAGTTCGGGGAGTTCGCCGAAGGTCCACGATGTGAACGGCACGGCGGCGGCGCTCGACGGCACGGCCGGCGTTGGCGACGCGGCTTTGGCTGGCGTTGCCACGGCCGCTGCCTGAGGGCTCACCTTCAGACCGGCGAGCGCCTGGAACGCACCGCGCGCTTGCGCACCGAGTTCGCTCTTCAATGCCGCGAGATTGCGCCCCATCCCCAACTGCCGCCCATGCTCGTCGATCACGCGCAGGTTCATGAACAGATGGGGCGACAGTGTCTCGACCTTGAAGTCGGCGCGCACGATGGGCAATTGCGTGCGTTCTTTGACGACAGTCAGCAGCGTGTCGATCAAGCCGCCCTGCGCAAATCCGCGCTCGTCGCAAAACGCCTGTGCGCTTTCAGGCAACGGCACGAGCCGCGATCGTGGTTTTTGGTGCAGGCTCTTCAGGAGCGCCACGACCTTAGCGTGCAGCATGCCGGGCACCAGCCACTCGATGCGTTCTTCATTGACCTGATTCAGCGCATAGACGGGCAACGTCACCGTCATGCCGTCTTTGGCGTCGCCCGGTTCGTGCAGGTACTCGACCGCGCAGTCGATGCCCCCCAGCCGCACAACGCGCGGAAAGTTCTCGCTCGTCACGCCCGCGGCCTCATGACGCATCAGCGCCTCGCGCGTCAGCTTGAGCAGGTTTGGATCGGCCTGCGAAGCCTTGCGGTACCAGCGCTCGAAGGCTTCACCACTCGTTGCTTCCGCGGGCACCTGCTGCTCGTAGAAGGCCGCGATCAAGGCGTCGTCGACCAGCACATCCTGCCGCCGTGACTTGTGTTCGAGCGCTTCGACCTCGCGCATCAGCCGCGCGTTGTGGGCCAGGAACGGCAACTTGCTCTCCCACTCACCCGCCACCAGCGCTTCGCGGATGAAGATCTCGCGCGCCTGCACCGGGTCGATGCGCGCGAAGTTGATGCGCCGGCCGCTGTAGATCACGACGCCGTACAACGTGGCACGTTCGAGCGCCACGACCTCTGCAGCCTTCTTCTCCCAATGCGGTTCGAGCAGCTGTTTTTTCAGCAGGTGTCCGCCGATGCGCTCGATCCACTGCGGTTCGATGGCGGCCAGGCCGCGACCGAACAGGCGCGTGGTCTCGACAAGTTCGGCGGCCATCAACCAGCGGCCAGGTTTCTTCGACAGGTTCGCGCCCGGATGCTTCCAGAAGCGGATGCCGCGCGCGCCGAGGTAGTACTCGTCGTCCTCCGCCTTCAGGCCGATGTTGCCGAGCAATCCTGCGAGCAGCGCCAGATGCATTTGTTCGTAGGTGGCCGGCGTGGTGTTCAGGCGCCAGCCGTTGTCCTTGACGACCGTCAGCAGTTGCGAGTGGATATCGCGCCACTCGCGCACGCGGCGCACGGAGATGAAGTGGTCGCGCAGGCGTTGCTCCTGCTGACGGTTCGACAGCTTGTGGGTGTCACCACCCTCTTTGTGCCCATGCGAGCCGCGAGCTTCTTCGATCCAGTTCCACAGCTTCACAGTGCCCATGAACTCCGACTTCTCGTCATCGAACGGTTTGTGCTTGGCGTCGGCGTTTTGCTGTTGTTCGATCGGCCGATCGCGCACGTCTTGTCCCGATAGCGCGGCGGCGATGATCAACACTTCACTCAGCGACTGCCGCTCGCGCGCTTCGAGAATCATGCGGCCGACGCGCGGGTCGAGCGGCAGGTGCGCGAGTTCACGGCCGATCGGCGTCAGCTCATTGTCGTCATCGACGGCGCCGAGTTCGTTCAGCAGCGCGTAGCCGTCGGCAATCGCCTTGCCCGGCGGTGGCTCGAGAAACGGAAAGTCTTCGACCGCGCCGAGGTTGAGCGACTTCATGCGCAGGATCACGCCGGCCAGCGACGAGCGCAGGATCTCCGGGTCGGTGAAGCGCGGCCGGCCGGTGAAGTCTTTTTCGTCGTAGAGGCGGATGCAGATGCCGTCGGCGACGCGGCCGCAGCGGCCAGCGCGCTGGTTCGCCGCGGCCTGACTGATGGCCTCGATCTGCAACTGCTCGACCTTGTTGCGGTAGCTGTAGCGCTTCACGCGTGCCAGGCCGGCATCGATGACGTAGCGAATGCCGGGCACCGTCAGCGAAGTCTCGGCGACGTTGGTCGCGATGACGATGCGCGGCGCCCCATGCGGCGAAAACACTTCGTCCTGCTCCGCGGCCGACAGGCGTGCGAACAGCGGTAGGATTTGCGCGTGCCGGTGCCGCGGGTCGTGCGCGAGGTGTTTGCGCAGGTGATCCGCGCATTCACGGATTTCGCGCTCGCCGGGCAGGAAGATCAGGATGTCGCCCGTTCCTGTTCGCCAGAGTTCGTCGGCGGCTTCGGCAATCGCGATGTTGAGATCGCGCTCGCGCGTTTCCTCGAAAGGCCGCCAGCGCTGCTCGACCGGGAACATGCGGCCCGACACCTGGATCACCGGCGCGCCGTTGAAGTGATTCGAAAACCGATCGGCGTCGATCGTCGCCGACGTGACGATCACCTTCAGGTCCGGCCGCCGCGGCAGGATCTGCTTCAGGTGGCCGAGCAGGAAGTCGATGTTCAGCGAGCGCTCATGCGCCTCGTCGATGATGATCGTGTCGTAGGCGCGCAGCAGCGGATCGCTCTGCGATTCGGCGAGCAGGATGCCGTCGGTCATCAGCTTGACCGAAGCGCCGGCTGAGAGCCGATCTGTGAAGCGCACCTTGAAGCCGACGACTTCGCCGAGCGGCGAGTTCAGCTCCGAGGCGATGCGCGCGGCGACGCTCGACGCCGCAATGCGCCGCGGCTGTGTGTGGCCGATCAGCTTGCCGCTGTTCGCCTTGCCGCGGCCGAGCGACAGCGCGATTTTCGGCAGCTGCGTCGTCTTGCCCGAGCCGGTTTCGCCGCAGACGACGATGACCTGGTGCGCCTGCAGCGCACGCGCAATCTCCTCTCGCCGCGCCGAGACGGGCAGCGATTCGGGGAAGGTGATCGGCGGCAGTCGAACTGAAGACATCGGGGGCGCGGATTATCCGTGCGCCCCGACTCGACTCACGCCGAATACGCCATCACGCAGAAAACCGCCCCCTGCGGGTCTTGCAGCACCGCAAAGCGGCCGACGGTCGGCACATCCATCGGGCCGTTGAGCACCTTGCCGCCCAACTCGACGCATTGCTTGGACGTGGCGTCTGCATCGGTCACCGTGACATAGCTGCCCCACGCCGGCGGCATGCCTTCCGCGCCCGGAGGGGCGCCCATGATGCCGGCCACAGCGGTACCCTCGGCCGTCTTGACCACGTGGTACGGCATGCCCATGTCCATCTTTTCGAAGCGCCAGTCGAAGAGTGGGCCGTAGAAGGCAGCCGCGGCCTCGGGGTTGCTGGTGGTGAGTTCGTTCCAACTGAATGCGCCGGCGGTCTTGTACACGTCGTCGTAAGTCTTCATCGCAAAGGCTCCTGCACTGGGTGGTCGGGCAGCGATGGTTCACCTCTGGCAACGCAGCGTCAAGACCAGACAAACGCTGCGGCACAATCGGCAGCAATGAACATGCCTTCCCCGGCAACACCGGCCGCCGCTGTCTTTCCTCTGGTGTTCCCGCACACCTTCGTGCCGTGGTTCCGCTCGGTGGCGCCGTACATCCACGCCTACCGCGGCAAGACCTTCGTCGTCGCGATGGCCGGCGAAGGCATCGCGGCCGGCAAGCTGACGTCCTTCGTGCAGGACCTGGCGATCCTGCATGCGATGGGCATCAAGCTCGTCTTCGTGCACGGCTTCCGGCCGCAGGTCAGCGAGCAGTTGAAGGCCAAGGGCCACCCGGAGCACTTTTCGCACGGCCTGCGCATCACCGATGCAGTGGCGCTCGATTGCGCGCAGGAAGCGGCGGGCCAGTTGCGCTTCGAGATCGAGGCTGCGTTTTCGCAAGGCCTGCCGAACACGCCGATGGCCAATGCCACGGTGCGGGTCGTGTCGGGCAACTTCCTCACCGCGCGGCCGGTCGGCATCGTCGATGGTGTCGACTTCCAGCACAGCGGCGTCGTGCGCCGTGTCGATGCCGTCGCGATCCGCCACGCCATCGACGCGGGTGCGGTGGTGCTGTTGTCGCCGTTCGGCTTTTCGCCGACGGGCGAGGCCTTCAATCTGGTGATGGAAGACGTGGCGACGTCGATCGCCGTTGCCTTGCAGGCGGACAAGCTGCTTTTCCTGACCGAGCTGCCGGGCGTGCGCGAGCAGCCCGACGATCCCGAGAGCGGCATCGACACCGAACTCGCGCTGGCCGACGCCGAAAGGCTCGTCGCTGCGCTGCCCAATCCGACGCAGCCCAGCGACGTCGCCTTCTACCTGCGCCATTGCGTCAAGGCCTGCCGCGAAGGTGTCGAGCGCACGCACATCCTGCCGTTTGCGGTCGATGGCGCGTTGCTGCAGGAGGTCTACACGCACGACGGGATCGGCACGATGGTCGTCGATGAAAAGCTGGAGAGTCTGCGCGAAGCGACGAGCGACGATGTCGGCGGCGTGCTGCAGTTGATCGAACCCTTCGAGCGCGACGGCACGTTGGTGCGCCGCGAGCGCACCGAGATCGAACGCGACATCACGAACTACACCGTGATCGAGCACGACGGTGTGATCTTCGGCTGCGCGGCGCTGTATCCCTACCCGGAAGCCGGCACCGCCGAAATGGCTGCGCTGACAGTCAGCCCGCAGGTGCAGAGCCAGGGCGACGGCGAGCGCATCCTGAAGCGCGTCGAGCAGCGCGCCAAAGGCATGGGCCTGAAAAGCATCTTCGTGCTGACAACGCGCACGATGCACTGGTTCATCAAGCGCGGCTTCGTTCCAGCCGAGCCTGAGTGGCTGCCCGAGGCGCGCAAGCGCAAGTACAACTGGGACCGGCGCTCGCAAGTGCTGGTCAAAACCTTGAAGTGATGGAGTCAAGACATGAGCCGCATGGTGCAGTGCACTTACCTGAAGAAAGAAGCCGCGGGCATGGTCTATCCGCCCTACCCCGGTGAACTTGGCAAGCGTATCTACGACAACGTCAGCCAGGAAGCCTTCGAGCTGTGGAAGAAGCACCAGACGATGCTGGTCAACGAGAACCGCCTGAACCTGGCCGATGCGCGGGCGCGGCAGTACCTGGCGCGGCAGATGGAACAGTTCTTCTTCGGCGGCGGCGCCGACAAGCCGGCGGGCTATGTTCCACTTGCTGAGTAGGGACAATCTAAACGCGAACAATTCGCATTTGTTGTCTATACTCCCGGCATCATCCACCGGGAGCTTCCATGCAGTTCACCTTCAAAGTCGCTTGCGCCGCGTTGGCCATGGCGGCAGCCGGCGCCTCGGCGCAGCAGCCGACGCTCAACCTCTACTCTGCACGCCACTATCAGACCGACGAAGCGCTCTACGAGAACTTCACCAAGGCCACCGGCATCAAGATCAATCGCATCGATGCGGACGACGCCGGTATCTTGGCCCGGCTGAAAACAGAAGGCGCGGCAAGCCCCGCCGACGTGATCCTGCTGGTCGATGCGGCCCGTTTGTGGCGCGCCGAAGTTGACGGCCTGTTCCAGCCCGTGAAAAGCAAAGTGCTCGACAGCCGCATTCCGGCAACGCTGCGCGGCAAGGACGACGGCCAAGGCGCGCAGTGGTATGGCTTCTCCACCCGCGCCCGCGTCATCGTTTACGACAAACTGAAAGTGCAACGCAACGACGTCGACACTTATCAGGAGCTTGCCGACTCCAAGAACAAGGGCAAGCTGTGCACGCGCTCGGGCTCGCACCCGTACAACCTGTCGCTGTTCGGTTCGATGGTCGAGCACATGGGGCCGGAGAAAACAGAGGCGTGGCTCGGCGGCCTCGTTGGCAATATGGCGCGCGCGCCCAAAGGCGGCGATACCGATCAGATTCGCGCCGTGGCCAGCGGCGAGTGCGGTATTGCATTGACCAACTCCTACTACCTCGCCCGCCTGCTGCGCTCCGACAAACCTGAGGACAGGTCGGCGATGGAGAAAGTCGGCGTTGTCTTCCCGAACCAATCGGACTTTGGCACGCATGTCAACATCGCCGGTGCCGGCGTGGCCAAACACAGCAAGAACAAAGAGGCTGCGGTGAGTTTCCTCGAATACCTGGCCAGTGATTCGGCACAGAGTTACTTTGCCGAAGGAAACAACGAATGGCCTGCGGTAGCCAGCGTCAAGGTGAACAACCCTGCGCTGCGCATCATGGGTGATTTCAAATCCGAAACTGTGCCGGTGGCGGCTGTTGGCCTCAACCAGGTCAAGGTGCAGCAAATGCTCGATCGCGTCGGCTACAAGTAACCCAGACGTCACCACCGTGGTTGTGGGCTATATTGCGCGGGCCCACACCACGGAGTTACTCGATGGCGAAACTGACGGATTTGCTGGCACAGAAAGCCTCGCTGGAAAAGCAAATTGCCGATGCGCAACACGAAGAGCGTTCCGGCGCGATTGCGCAAATCAAGGCGTTGATGTCCGAGCACGGTTTGACCGCGGCTGACCTGAACAGCCGCGCTGGCACGGCCAAAAAAATCGGTACCAGCAAGGTGGCTGCGAAGTACCGCAACAAGGCCACGGGTGAAACCTGGTCCGGCCGCGGTTTGCAGCCGCGTTGGCTGAAGGCTGCCTTGGGCAGCGGCAAAAAAATCGCTGACTTCGCCGTCTGAGCGACACCGCGGCAGTCGCGGTCCGCAACGGCGAGCGCGAGCGCGTTCGCTAGACTCAACCGCGTGATTCCATCGGGCTTCATCGCTGATTTGCTGGCACGCGTCGACATCGTCGAGGTGGTTGGCCGCCATGTGCAGCTAAAAAAGGGCGGCGCCAACCTGATGGGGCTGTGCCCCTTCCACGGTGAAAAGTCGCCAAGTTTTTCCGTCAGCCCGAGCAAGCAGTTCTACTTCTGCTTCGGCTGCGGCGCAGCGGGCGACGCGATTCGTTTTCTCACAGAGCACACCGGAGCCAGTTTTCGCGATGCTGTCACTGACCTGGCTCAGCAGGTCGGCTTGGCAGTGCCCGACGACGCGCGCAGCGAGGACGAACGGCGTGTGGCGGCGCAAACCAAGGCACGCCAGGCCACTCTGACGGAAGTCCTGGAGCGCGCCGCACAACATTACCGCGTACAGCTCAAAGGCAACTCGCGGGCGGTCGGCTACCTGAAGGGCCGCGGCTTGACTGGCGAGATTGCCGCGCGTTTCGGCCTCGGCTACGCGGCCGACGGCTGGCACGCGCTGGCCAGTGCCTTTGCGCAGTACGACGACCCGCTGCTCGTGGAATCCGGTCTCGTCATCCACCAGCACGACGAGGGGCAGGACGAGAAACGCTACGACCGCTT
Organism: Burkholderiales bacterium; assembly: GCA_031413095.1. Taxonomy (GTDB): domain Bacteria; phylum Pseudomonadota; class Gammaproteobacteria; order Burkholderiales; family Burkholderiaceae_C; genus CADEEN01. The sequence continues at coordinate 9,712 of JANOEG010000403.1, forward strand.
CCGCGACCGCGTGATGTTCCCGATTCGCGCCGTGAGCGGCGAGACGATTGGGTTTGGCGGCCGTGTGCTCGACCGTGGCGAGCCCAAATACCTGAACTCGCCGGAGACGCCGGTCTTCGTCAAAGGCCGTGAGTTGTACGGCCTGTACGAGTCGCGCGCGGGCATTCGGGGGCGTGGCCATGCACTCGTCGTCGAAGGCTACATGGACGTCGTCGCGCTGGCGCAGACAGGTTTCGAAAACGCCGTGGCCACGCTCGGCACGGCGTGCACCGAAGAGCATCTGCGCAAGCTGTTTCGCTTCACCGACTCGGTCGTCTTCAGCTTCGACGGTGATGCGGCCGGCCGTCGCGCGGCCACGCGTGCACTCGAAGCCGCCCTGCCCCACGCCACAGACCTGCGCTCGATTCGCTTCCTCTTCCTGCCGCCCGAGCACGACCCCGACTCTTTTGTGCGTGATGAGGGCGCGCCGGCCTTCGAGCGGGCGATCGCGCAGGCCGTGCCGCTGTCGCGGCAGATCATCGATGTGGCGCGGGAAGGCTGCGACCTCGGCACGCCCGAGGGCCGCGCGCGCTTTGTCAGCCAGGCGCGACCGCTGTGGGGCGCGTTGCCCGAGGGCGGGTTGAAGCGGCAGATGCTCGGTGAGCTCAACAAGAGCGCCGCGCTGCCAGAGGGCGAACTGGCAACGTTGTGGGTGCCTGCGAGTGCCCCCAAGGCCGCCGAAGGCCGAAGCGCCCCGCGCCATGCGCGCCCGGCCAGCGCCTTCGCCGCCAGCCGCCGCGCTCCCCGCAAGCCCGAAGATCGCATCGTCCACCTGCTGCTGATGCAGCCGGCCTGGTGGGACCAACTGACCGCCGAAGACCATGAGCTGCTGCACGCGTTGCCCGCACCGCACGGCGAGCTGGTGGCGTGGCTGGAGCGCGACATCGTCGAGCATGGGCCTCGGCCCTGGGCAGCCATTCGCACGGCACTGGCGGCTGAAGAAGGGGTGGCGGCTGCCCACAGCGCGCTGCGGCTGGACGACAACGAGGAGTTCGAGGCTGCGGCCAGTGACCTGCGCCTGCTGCTCGACGGCCGTCTGCTAGAGGCGGTGAAGGCCCGACAACGCGAACTGGCCACTGTGGTGGCCACCGACCCGCAGGCACTTGTGGAGTTCCGGCAGACACAGGAGCGTGTCCGGCAGCTGACCCAGCGAATGCAGGACACGATGCTGGCGGCCTCGTCGCCATGACCCCGAGGTCTTTGACCGGGCTTGCGTCCTGGACGATAATCCGGGGCTAACTGTTACGGCAAGAGTGACTGCAGCACCTCCGGGCCCCGGCCACCCGCGACACGGGTTCTACCGAAAAGGCCACCCCCACCCGCAAGGACTGCACCTGTACCGCGCGTCGCCACCGACTGCCCGGCCGTCACCGGCCAATGCCCTGCTATGCCCGTCGAGGAGGCGTGACGCTGCAACCCACTTTGAGTTGCAGCGGGCCGTTGCCTCGGCCGGTGCGCACCGAGATCAGCCCAAGGATTGCGAATGACCGCGAAGAAGACCGCCCCCGCCAAGCCCAGCAAACCGGCCAAGGCCCTTGTGAAGTCCAAGGACGACGACAAGCACGCCAAGAAGGCGGCGCCAGCCAAAACGGCAGCCGCAAAACCTGCAGCCAAATCTGCCACCAAGCCAGCCGTCAAGGATGAGCCCAAGGGCAAGCGCGGGCCCAAGCCCAAAGATGGCAAGAAAGGGGCTCTGCCGAAGCCTGGCGACGAAGAATTCGAAGCGCTGACGGCCGAGTTGGAAGGCGAGGCCGAGGGCGAAGGCGGCGATGACGGCGAAACCAAGGCCGCCAAGGTCAAACCGCTGCGCATGAAGGTTTCGCGCGCCAAGGAACGCGCGCTGATGCGCGAGTTCGGCCTCGACGAGACGCAGCTCACCGAAGAAGAGGTCGCCAAGCGCCGCCATGAGCTGAAGACGCTCATCAAGATGGGCAAGACGCGCGGCTTCCTGACCCACCAGGAAATCAACGACCACCTGCCCGAGAAGCTGGTCAACGAGGAGATCCTCGAAGCCATCGTGTCGATGTTGAACGACATGGGCATTGCGGTCTACGAGCAGGCGCCGGATGCGGCGACGCTGCTGATCGCCGGCGGCTCGACCACCACCGCCACCGAGGAAGAAGCCGAAGAAGCGGCCGAAGCCGCGCTGTCCACCGTCGATTCGGAATTCGGCCGCACAACCGATCCGGTGCGCATGTACATGCGCGAGATGGGCACGGTCGAGCTGCTGACGCGCGAGGGCGAGATCGAAATCGCCAAGCGCATCGAAGGCGGCTTGCAGGCCATGATGCTGGCGATCAGTGCATCGCCGACGACGATCGCCGAGATCCTGTCGATGGCGACGCGCCTGCGCGCCGGCGAGATGCAGATCTCCGAAGCGGTCGATGGCTTTGTCTCCGACGATGAGGCCGACGATTACGTGGCCGAAGAAGACTTCGACGAATTCGACGAAGCCGAAGAAGAAGACGAAGGCGCGATCAGCAAGGCGCTGACCAAGCGGCTCGAAGAGTTGAAAGTCGCCGCACTCGTCAAGTTCGATGCGCTCAACGGCCATTTCGAGAAGATGCGCCGCGCGTACGAGAAGGAAGGCTATAAGTCGCCGTCGTACAACCGCTCGCAGATGGCGGTCAGCGGCGAGATCATGTCGATCCGATTCACGGTGAAGACGATCGAGCGGTTGTGCGACATCCTGCGTTCGCAGGTCGATGACGTGCGCCGCTACGAACGCGAGCTGCGCAAGATCGTGGTCGACAAGTGCGGCATGCCGCAGGAGCACTTCATCAAGACGTTCCCGCCGAACATCCTGAACTTGAAGTGGGCCGAGAAAGAGATTGCGCTCGGCAAGCCCTACAGCGCGATCCTGGCGCGCAACTTGCCGCCGGTGCAGGAGCTGCAGCAAAAGCTGAGCGACCTGCAATCGAAGGCTGTCGTGCCGCTGGAAGATCTGAAGCAGATCAACAAGAAAATGAACGAGGGTGAGAAGGCCTCGCGCGACGCGAAGAAGGAAATGATCGAGGCCAACCTGCGCCTCGTCATTTCGATCGCGAAGAAATACACCAACCGCGGCCTGCAGTTCCTCGACCTGATTCAAGAAGGCAACATCGGCCTGATGAAGGCAGTCGACAAGTTCGAATACCGCCGCGGCTACAAGTTCTCGACCTATGCCACGTGGTGGATCCGCCAGGCGATCACACGCTCGATTGCCGACCAGGCGCGCACGATCCGCATCCCGGTGCACATGATCGAGACCATCAACAAGATGAACCGCATTTCGCGTCAGCACCTGCAGGAATTCGGCTACGAGCCAGACGCGCCGACGCTGGCCGAGAAGATGGAGATCCCCGAGGACAAGATCCGCAAGATCATGAAGATCGCCAAGGAGCCGATCTCGATGGAGACGCCGATCGGCGACGACGACGATTCGCACCTCGGCGATTTCATCGAAGACACCAACTCCGTGGCGCCGGTCGATGCGGCGATGCAGGCCGGCCTGCGAGATGTGGTCAAAGACATCCTCGATTCGCTGACCCCGCGCGAAGCCAAGGTGCTGCGCATGCGCTTCGGCATCGAGATGAGCACCGACCACACCCTCGAGGAAGTCGGCAAGCAGTTCGACGTGACGCGCGAGCGCATCCGCCAGATCGAGGCCAAGGCGATCCGCAAGTTGAAGCATCCGAGCCGCTCGGACAAGCTTCGGACATACCTGGACAACCTGTGAAGCGGGATCCGCTTCGCGGACCCTGCCCTCAAGGCTTGTAAAGTTCGGCCGTGACCCTCATTGCCCAACGCACCGTGCTGTTCGCCGACTTGCGCGGCAGTACATCGATTTTCGAGCGCCTTGGCAATGCCGAGGCGACCTCGGTGATCACGCACACGGTGGCCTTGCTGGGGCGCAGCGTCGGCGAGCGTGGCGGTCGCGTGGTCAAGACGCTTGGGGATGGCCTGATGGCGGTGTTCGACACCTCGCCGGCCGGCATCCAGGCCGCCGCGCAGATGCACGAGTCGCTCGAGTTGCTGGTGCAGCGCGGCAGCGAGCATGGCGCATCGGCAGGGTTGCGCGCACTTCGATTACAGGTGGCGCTGGCGCGCGGCGAGGTGGTCGAGATGGGGGGCGACTGTTTTGGCGATGCCGTCAACGTTGCTGCGCGCTTGCTCGACCATGCCGGCGACAACGAGACGCTGATCACCGATGAAGTTTTCGGTGGCCTCATCAAGCTCGAGCAGCAACGATTCCGCAGCCTCGACTGGATGCATCTGCGCGGCCGTGCCGAACCGGTGCACGTTCACCTGCTCGGCGGCAAGCGTCCGGCCTACGATGCTGCAGCCACCGCCTTTGGCGCCGTGATGGCGCCGGCGCAGGAGCCCGAGGGCATTCGGCTGACCTGGCGGCGCACGCGCCGCCTGATGACGAGTGAACGACTGCCGATGGTGATGGGCCGCAGTGCGCAGAGCGCGTTCTGCGTCGAAGACTCGCGTGTCTCGCGCCAGCATGCGCGCATCGATTGGCAAGGCGGCGTCTTTTCGCTGGTGGACCTGAGCATCAACGGCACCTTCGTTCGCTTTGCCGGCAGCGAAGAGGTGCTGAGCCTGAAGCGTGGCACCTGCACCTTGCATGGCAGCGGTTTTATCGGGCTCGGTGGTTCGCCGGCCGATGCCAGTGCAGCGACGGTGAAGTTCGAGGTGGTTCACTTCGGCGACACACAACCCAGAGACACGCTGAGTTGATCTCGCCTGGCGCGAGCGTTGGCTTTGATGGCTGACAATCCGCGCCATGCCCGTCGTGCAATTCTCTCCTGAGCCTGCGCTCGCCCACGGCACGCCCGCGCGCACCGCCGTCCTGCTGGTCAACCTGGGCACCCCCGACGAACCCACCGCCCCCGCGCTGCGACGCTACTTGCGCGAGTTCCTCTCCGATCCACGCGTGGTCGAGATCCCGCGATTCGTCTGGTGGCCAATCCTGCACGGCATCATCCTGAATACGCGGCCAGCCAAGTCGGCCGCGAAGTACGCCACCGTCTGGACCGCCGAGGGCTCGCCGCTTGCCGTTTGGACAGCCAAGCAAACCACGCTGCTGCAAGGTTACCTGGGCGAGCGCGGCTTGAAGCCGCCACAGTTGCTGGTGCGGCACGCGATGCGCTACGGCAACCCGTCGGTGGCGTCGGTGCTCGATGAGTTGAAGGCGCAGAACGCCACGCGCATCCTGATCCTGCCGCTGTACCCGCAATACGCGGCGGCAACGACAGCCAGCGTCAACGATGCCGTGATGGCATGGGCGTTGCAGCAACGCCGACAGCCCGAGTTGCGCTTCGTGCAGCGCTACCACGACGACGCGGGCTACATCCGCGCGCTGGTTCGGCGAGTGCGTTCGCACTGGCAAGACAATGGCCGCGGCGACAAACTGGTCTTCAGTTTTCACGGCATCCCCGAGCGCTCGCTGTTGCTTGGTGACCCCTACCACTGCGAATGCCACAAGACAGCACGGCTGCTGGCCGAAGGCTTGGGCTTGAAGAAGGACGAGTGGCTCGTCACCTTTCAATCGCGCTTCGGCAAGGCGAAGTGGCTGGAACCGTACACCGAACCGACGCTCGTCGATCTGGCGCGGCAAGGTGTCACGCGCGTCGATGTGATGTGCCCAGGTTTCACGTCGGACTGCCTCGAAACGCTGGAAGAGATTGCGCAGGAGGCGCGCGATGCCTTCCTCGGCGCGGGTGGGCGTGGTTTCGAATACATCCCGGCGCTGAACGACCAGCACGAGTGGATCGCCGCATTGGCAGGAATAGCGATGCAGCACTTGCAGGGCTGGGATATGGCGCCGGCCGGCGACGCCGCGCTGGCGGAGCAGCGAGCGCGCGCGGTCGCGATGGGCGCGAAACGCTAGCGCTTGAGCAGTTTGATCAGCCTCGGCAACACCAGCACGGCGACAACAACGATCAGCAGCACCAGCGACATCGGCCGCTGCACGAAGACCGAGAAATTGCCCTCGCCGATGGACACCGCATTGCGCATTTGCGCCTCAGCCAGCGGGCCGAGGATCAGGCCGACGATCACTGGCGCCGTTGGAAAGTCGTAGCGCCGCATCAGCACACCGAGCAGCGCCACTGCGTACATGAAGAGCAGGTCGAGCGGGCTCTGTCGCATCGCATAGACGCCGACTGTCGCAAAGATCAGGATGCCGGCGTAGAGCTGTGCCTTCGGGATCTTCAGCAACTTCACCCAGAGGCCCACCAGCGGCAGGTTGAGCACGAGCAGCATCACGTTGCCGATGTAGAGCGATGCGATCAGCGCCCAGACCAGCGCGGACGAGGTCTGGAACAGCTGAGGGCCTGGCTGCAAGCCGTAGTTCTGAAACGCCGACAACAAGATCGCCGCCGTCACCGACGTCGGAATGCCCAGCGTCAGCAGCGGCACCAGTGTCGCCGTCACAGCAGAGTTGTTGGCCGCTTCTGGCCCGGCCACGCCTTCGATGGCCCCCGTCGTGCCGAACTCGTCGGCATGTTTCGACAGCTTGCGTTCGGTGGCGTAACTGAGAAAGGTCGGGATCTCCGAGCCTCCTGCGGGGATCGTGCCGAACGGGAATCCGATCGCCGTGCCGCGCAGCCATGCCGGCCACGAGCGCCGCCACTCGGCGCCCGTCATGTGGACCTTGCCCATCGTGTTCAGCGACGCTTCGGAGCGGCCCTCGTAGAGCGCGTTGTAGAGCGTCTCGCCAACGGCGAACAAGCCCACGGCCACAAGCACCACCTCGACACCATCCAGCAATTCCGGCACGCCAATCGTGTAGCGCACCTGCCCGCTGATCTGGTCCAGGCCGACGCAGCCCAGGGCCAAGCCGAAGAACAGCGCGGTCAGCCCGCGCAACGTGCTCTTGCCGAGCACGGCGCTAACGGTCACGAAAGCCAGCAGCATCAGCATGAAGTACTCGGGCGGGCCGAGCTGGATCGCAAACTCCGCCACCACCGGCGCAAACAAGGTCACCAGCACCGTAGCCAGCGTGCCGGCGACGAAGGAGCCGATCGCTGCTGTGGCCAGCGCCGCACCGGCACGGCCGTTCTTGGCCATCTTGAAGCCTTCGAGCGCAGTCACCATCGTGCCGGTCTCGCCGGGCGTATTGAGCAGGATCGAGGTTGTCGACCCGCCGTACATCGCACCGTAGTAGATGCCGCAGAAGAAGATCATCGACGACGCCGGCTCGACCTGCGACGTGATCGGCAGCAGCATCGCCACCGTGACGGCCGGGCCGAGGCCGGGCAGCACGCCGATCGCGGTGCCGAGTGCGCAGCCGATGAAAGCCCACAGCAGATTGATCGGCGTGCCGGCCGTGGCAAAGCCGCCGGCGAGGTTGGTGAGCAGTTCCTGCATCAGAGCCAGCCAGTGCTAGTCAAACCCGGCAGATTGATGGCGAGCAGCTTGGTGAACAACCAGTACACCGGCAGTGAAATCGCAAGGCCGGTGGCAGCGTCGATCAGCGTCCGCTTCACGTCGCCGGCGGGCTTGCCTTCAGCGCCGCGCAAGCCGCGGACCGCGAGTGCGAAGCACAGCGCGCACGCCAGCACGAAGCCAACCCGCGTCACCAGCGCTGCCGTCACCAGGACGCCAGCAGAAACCCACGCAAACGCGACCCAGTCGCCCTGCGGCGCTCCCGAAGGTTCGTCACGATCGCGATAGCCACCCGTCAGCGCCTGCTTCATCAGCAATCCGCCGCACACCAGCAGCGCCGCTGACACGACCCAGGGCAGGAAGTTGGGTCCGACGCCGCCGTAGCCGGCTCCGCCTGGAATCGACAGCGCGCCGAAGGCCAGCAGCGCGCCGATCAGCAGCACGCCGCCGGCCAGAACCACTTCATGCGTGGAGCGTGGCGCGGCCACGTTCAGACCATCCCCGCCTTGACCATCGTCGCGCGCAGGCTGGCGAATTCCTTGTCGACAAAGTCGTCGAACTCCTTGCCGGTCATCACGGCCGGCGTCCAGGCGTTCTTCTCCATCGCCTCAGCCCAGGCCTTCGACTTGACGGCCTTCAGGATCATGTCGGTGAGCGCTTTGCGCTGGGCATCGTTGATGCCCGGCGCGCCATAGACGCCGCGCCAGTTGCCGATCTCGACATCGATGCCCTGCTCCCTCAGCGTTGGCACGCTGATGCCTTTCAGGCGCTGCGCCGAGGTCACGGCCACGGCGCGCATCTTGCCGCTCTCGATGTACTGCGCGAACTCGCTGTAGCCACTGCCGCCGACCGTGACGTTGCCGCCGAGGATGGCGGCGGTGGCTTCACCACCGCCGCGGAAGGCGACGTAGTTGATCTTGGCTGGGTCAACGCCCACAGCGCGCGCGATCATGGCCGCGGCGATGTGCTCGGTGGAGCCGCGCGAGCCGCCGCCCCACTTGACGCTGCCGGGATCCTTCTTCATCTGCTCGACGACCTCGCCCATTGTCTTCAGCGGCGAAGACGCCGGCAGCACGAAAACGTTGTACTCGCTGGTCAGCCGTGCAATCGGCGTGGCCTGCTTCAGGTCCACTGGCGGCTTGCCGGTGATGATGCCGCCGAGCATGACGGCGCCCATCACCATCATCGCGTTGGCGTCACCCTTGCTCGCGTTGACGAACTGCGCCAGACCGATGGCACCGGCTGCACCGCCCTTGTTCTCGTAGCTCACAGAAGCCGCAGCGCCCGCGTCCTGCAATGCCTTGCCGAGAGCTCGGCCGGTGGTGTCCCAGCCACCACCGGGGTTGGCGGGAATCATCATCTTCAGATTGGCGTTGGCCAGGGCGGTCAGTGGCAACGTGCCTGAGGCGGCCAATGCGGCGAGGGTGCGAATGAAATCTTGACGGCGCATGCGGTTCTCCAGAGAGCGAAGTAATCAATACACCCGATGATGCCTGTAGGCCGGCGGGCCACGAGTACCTAGAATCCCGCTGATGCGTTTGGACAAATGGTTGTGGGCAGCGCGGTTCTTCAAGACACGCAGCCTGGCCGCAGAAGCGGCCGATCGCGAGCGCGTGCGGATCAACGACCTTCCGGCCAAACCTGCAAAGGAGTTGCGTGTAGGGGACACCTTGGCGTTGCGGCAGGACGGTGGGCTCGTGCGCACGGTGATCGTACGAGGCTTGTCGGCGATCCGCGGTCCGGCCACCGTAGCGCAAACGCTGTACGAAGAAACGGCTGAAAGCCTGACTGCCCGTGCCGAGGCCGCCGAGGCGCGACGCCTGGCTCCCGAGCCGGCAGCGACGCTGACCCAGGGCCGCCCGACCAAGCGTGATCGGCGTGACATCGAGCAGGCGGGGGGCGGCTGGCAGCGCTGGAGCGCCTCGCTCGACGATCGCTGAGAAAATTCCTGGAAAAACGCTAGCGCCCACTTGATATGGGCTCTGGCCACCCCAATTACGCGCGAACGCCGACTTTGCGATGCCATGAACAACGAACCCATCGAGCCCTACCTGACCCCGATGCCGCCTGCCGCCGAGGGCGGCGCGCCGGTCCAACCCGAAACTGCCGCCGAAGTACAGCTCACCCAATTGCAAGCACAGGTGTCCGAGCTGAACGATGCTTTCCTTCGCGCCAAGGCCGAAGCCGAAAATGTTCGCCGACGCTCGGAAGAAGAGCTTTCCAAGGCGCGCAAGTTTGCCGTCGAGTCATTCGCCGAGAGCCTGCTGCCGGTGATGGACAGCCTGCAAGCGGCGATCGCCCAGCCCGAGGCCAACACGGCGCAGGTGCTCGAAGGCGTGCACGCGACACTGCGCCAGCTCTCGTCGGCGCTGGAGCGCAACAAGGTCAGTGAAGTCTCGCCGCCGGCAGGCACCAAGTTCGACCCGCACCAGCACCAGGCCATCAGCGTCGTGCCAGCCGCTCAGGAAGCCAACACGGTGGTGGCCGTGCTGCAAAAGGGCTACCTGATCGCTGATCGCGTGCTGCGGCCGGCGTTGGTCACCGTTGTCGGACCAAAGACCTAATTCACACCGCGTGCGCCTTGAAAGCGGCGCACTTATCCACAACTCGAATACAAGCGGATTTCCGTTTTCTGGAGCACATCAAATGGCAAAGATCATCGGCATCGATCTCGGCACCACGAACTCGTGCGTGGCCATCATGGAAGGCAACACCACCAAGGTGATCGAGAACAGCGAGGGTGCGCGGCCAGACGCCGAGCGTCTGGCTGTCGGGCGTGAACTGGAGCGACGCTTCGACGAAGCGCATGACATC
>JANOEG010000404.1:0-2118 GCA_031413095.1 Burkholderiales bacterium
GCGATTCCGGTCAAGCGCCTGGGCACGCCCGAAGACGTGGCGCGCGCGGTGGATTTCTTCGTCGAGCCGGGCAACAGTTTCGTCACCGGGCAGGTGCTGTATGTGTGCGGTGGGGCGAGCGTGGGGAGTGTGACGATCTGAGGGAATTGAACCCACATGAAGTGGGGTTCACGATCGCCGGCAATTGGTGGAACCAGTCGTGAACGCACCGCCCGGCCAAAGCAAGCGCCTCGCTGCCATCTTCGCTGCCGACGCGGTGGGTTGAAACCGCGGCCGGAGCGCTGGCCGCAGCCTTCGTCGCACAGCAAGGGCTCGAAACGCTCGCCGAGGGCCTGCTCACCGATCGCTGCATGCGCTTTCGCATCGGCGTGCACATGGGCGACGTGATCGAGAAGGCCGATGGCACGGTATACGGCGACGGCGTGAACATTGCGTCGCGGCTCGAAGGGCTGGCTCAGCCGGCTGGCATTGTGATGTCAGACAGGGTGCACGGCAGGGTGCGCAACCAAAGCGCCGCGACGTTTTGAAGGCCATGGCGACCAACAGGGGAAGAACATCGAAACGTTGGCCGTCGGCAGTTCGGGCACGGCGGCGCCGCCCAATCGGCCGGAATTGATCAGGTCGGCCCTGCCGACCGCGGTGAAGACCCTCGCAACGAGCTTCACGCCGCCGGCGGGCCAAGGGTGATCTCGGGGCACGTACAGCAGATAACCCGCTTGGGGGAACTGTCTATTGCGACCCCTGCCGTCGAGCGTTTAAGCTGGGTCGTGATCAGCCAACACTCCCACGACCGGTCGATGACGGTGGCAGACCAGCGGAAGTTGTCCGATTTGTTCGGGCAGATCTTCTCGGCCACGCCGTGGCCGACTCTGATGCTGGGCGAGGACGGAAGGGTGCTCGACGCGAGCGACGAGCGCGGCGAGGGGGCGGCTGTCAATGCCGCGAAGCCCGATGTGCCGTTGCGCGAACGCGCGACACACTACCTCGGCTTGTTGCACGGTCGCGTGCCCTGGCTGACGCCGCAAGAAGCAGACAGCGTTCGCACGCTGGCCTCGGGCACGGTGGCCTACGAACGCATCCATTTGCGGCCAACCGCTTGGGGCGCCTGCATGGTCATCGTCGACCAGTCCGATCTGCGCCAACTCCAGGCGGCCGACATCCAGACCGCCAGGCTTGCGTCGCTCGGGTTCATGGTGGCCGGCGTGTGCCACGAGGTGACCAACCCGCTGACTTCGCTTCACTCGATTGTCCAGATCCTGCGCGCCGAGAAACAACTGAGCCGGGAGCTGCTGGAAAAGGGACTCGACAACATCGCGATCAACGTCAAGCGGATCCTGGACATCTCGCGGCGCCTGGTCAACTTCTCGCGGGTCGGCGACGAGCCCCGCCTGCGCTTTGCCATCGACGACGCGATCGAAGAGGCCTGCCAGGTACTGCGGCATGAAGGCCTGCTGCATCGCATCGAACTGGATCATCAGCCGGACCCGGCCGCGTTGGTGTTCGGCAACAGCGGCCAGGCCCGCGAGATTTTCCTGAATCTGTTCGTGAACGCGGCCCAGGCGATGGCCGGCCGGGGTACGCTGCGCGTCGTGACCCGCAACCTCGGCCAGGCGATTGAGGTCGTGGTCAGCGACACCGGGCCGGGCGTGCCCGCCGAGCTGGCGGAGCGGATCTTCGAGCCGTTCTTCACGACCAAGGCGGATCAGCATGGCGCCGGGCTCGGCCTGGCGATCTCTACGGAGATCGCGCAAGAGCATGGCGGGCGTATCGAGCTGCGGCACAGCTCGCCGCAGGGGGCCGTGTTTTGCGTAACGCTGCCCGGGGGGCGGCCGTAATGGACCACGCGCGTGTCGATGCTGCGCCTCAGCGCACGGCGGCGCAGATTCTCGTCATCGACGACGACCGCGGCGTTGGCGATTGCATCGAGATGCTGCTCGAACGGGCGGGACACGCCAGCGTGATCGTGCGCGGCGGCCGGGACGGGTTGGCCCAACTCGAGAGGCGCGAATTTGACTTGGTGATCACGGACCTGCGCCTGCCCGATGCCAGTGGCCTGGACATCGTCGCAACCGCGAAGGTAACGCGCCCCGAGACGCAGATCATCCTGATGACCAGCTT
>JANOEG010000405.1:0-2761 GCA_031413095.1 Burkholderiales bacterium
GGCGCGCTGGTGGACAACGCGGTGCGCAGGCCGGTGAAGACGTGATGGGCAGTCATGCCCGATACGATAGCTGCGTTCTTTATGTTCAATGGAGCGCCCTGTGACAACACGTCGCGACCTTCTGCTGGGTTTGGCTGGCGCTGGCCTGGCATCGGCTTGCGTCAGCGGGCGCTCGGGTGACGAGGCTGTACTGCCCTTTGCAGGCCAGCGCCTGCGCTTTGCCACCGTCGCCGAAGGCCGGCGCGTGCTGGCGGCTGACGACGACTGGCTGCCCGTGACCGGTGGCTTTCAGCGCCGGGCAATGATGGGCGCGGACGAGCCGGTGACGCTGGCGCAGTTCCGGCAGTGGAATTCCGATGCCGTGCAGCCTTGGGCCTCCGCTCAGCGCGAACGCTGGCGCGCCGCGGCCTCGTCCATCGAGAAGCGGGTGCGCGAGCTGCGCCTGCCCTTGCCGCCAGAGACGCTGCTTGTCGCCAGCAACGGCCAGGAGTCGGCGCGCATGCCGTACACGCGCGCCAACGCCATCGTCATCACCGGCCTGGGCACGGCGCCGCGCCCGTCCGACGCCTGGTTGATGGCGCACGAGCTGTGGCACGTCGTCTCGCGCCACGCAACGGCACTCGCCGACCGCGTCTACCGCGAGATCGGTTTCGAGCCGATCCCTGAACTGATTCAGCCGCCGGCGTGGGACGAGATCCGACTCGCCAACCCGGATGCGCCGGGCAGCCGGCATGCGATGCGCGCTGAGGTCGATGGCCGCAGCGTCCTGCTGACGCCGCTGCTGGTGGCGGCGCGCACGACGCTGGCGCCGGGCGAATCGTTTGCGGCGCTGTTCGAGGTCCGGCTCGTCGAGGTGCAGCCGGAGGGCGACGGCCGGCGGTCGCGGCCCGTGATGCGGGACGCCGCGCCGCGCTGGCACGCCGTCGACCGGGTGCCGGCGTTCCTCGAACGCCTGGGTGGCAACACGCCCTACGTGATCCACCCCGAAGAGACGATGGCCGACAACGTGGCCTTCCTGCTGACCGGGCGGCCGGCCCGCAACGCCAGCTTGCTGCAGCGGATCGAGTCGGCCTTGCGTGCCTAGCGAGCGGCCGGCGCCGGGTGCGACATCAATCGGTCCGTGTAGGCGATGGCCATTGCCGACAGCAGGAAGGTGATGTGGATCACCGTTTGCGCGATCAAGACCTTGTCGCTGTAGTTGGCGGCGTTGATGAAGGTCTTGAGCAGGTGGATCGAGCTGATGCCGATGATCGCCGTGGCCAGCTTAACCTTGAGCACCGAGGCGTTGACATGCGACAGCCACTCCGGCTGGTCCGGGTGGCCCTCGAGGTTCATGCGCGAAACAAAGGTTTCGTAACCGCCAACGATAACCATGATCAGCAGGTTGCTGATCATGACCACGTCGATCAGCGCCAGCACCACCAGCATGATGATGGTTTCGTTCAGTGCCACCGTTGGCGGGCCGGTGTAGCCGATGCTCGTGACGAGTGCGGCGATCGCGGTCTGGCTGCCGAAGGCCGCTTCGATCAGATGCCACAGCTCGAGCAGGAAGTGCCAGACGTACACGCCCTGCGCCGCGATCAGGCCCAGGTACAGCGGCAGCTGCAGCCAGCGGCTCATGAAGATCAGGCGCGGCAGCGGGCCCATCGCGTGGGTCACAGGGTCGGAAGGCGGCTTGTTCATCAGGCTCAGGGGGTTCTTGGGTTCTCGGGTGGCCGGGATTGTAGGGATCGCGTCAGGCTTCCCGGCGTTTGACGCAAAGTAAGGCATCGGTAAGAGCTTGCGCCTACCTTAGAGTCAGTCGAAGATTCAACAAAAGGAGACAACCCGATGAGCACCGATCAGCACACGTACGCGCCGCCGGCTTCGCTGTCCAAGTCTGCCCATGTGGCCGGCCCCGCGGCCTATGACAAGCTCGTCGCCGAAGCCGCGGCCGACTACGACGGCTACTGGTCGCGCCTGGCGCGCGAGTTCGTGACCTGGAAGAAGCCGTTCACGAAGGGCCTCAACGACAGCAACGCACCGTTCTTCAAGTGGTTCGAAGACGGCACGTTGAACGTCTCCTACAACTGCCTGGACCGCAACGTCGAGAAGGGCATCGGCGACAAGACGGCGATCATCTTCGAGGCCGACGACGGTGCCGTGACCAAGGTCTCGTACAAGAACCTGCTGACGCTGGTCTGCCAGTTCGCCAACGCGCTGAAGGCGCGCGGCATCAAGAAGGGTGATCGGGTCCTGATCTACATGTCGATGAGCGTCGAGGGCGTGGCGGCGATGCAGGCCTGCGCGCGCGTCGGCGCCATCCACTCGGTGGTCTTCGGCGGCTTCTCGGCGCAATCGGTCCGTGATCGGGTGCAGGACGCCGGTGCCGTCATGGTCATCACCGCCGACGAGCAGCTGCGTGGCGGCAAGCAGCTGCCGCTGAAGAGCATCGTCGATGACGCCATCGCCCTGGGTGGCTGCGAGACGGTGAAGGACGTCATCGTCTACCAGCGCACTGGCGGCAAGATCGCCTGGCACCCCGAGCGCGACCGCTGGCTGCATGAAGAAATGGCCGGCAAGCCCACGACGTGCGAACCGGAGTGGGTCGAGGCCGAACATCCGCTGTTCCTGCTGTACACCTCCGGGTCTACCGGCAAGCCGAAAGGCGTACAGCATTCGACCGGTGGCTATCTGCTGCACGCCGTGCTGACCATGAAGTGGACCTTTGACCTGAAGCCGCAGGATATCTTCTGGTGTACCGCCGACATCGGCTGGGTGA
>JANOEG010000406.1:0-4270 GCA_031413095.1 Burkholderiales bacterium
GCCCAACGTGTGGTTCGTGCAAGGTGAAGCCGCGATGGGTTCGTCGGTGAATCGCAACTTCATCTCGAACGCGGCCTTCGTGGTTACCGACGAAGGCGTCGTCGTCATCGACGCGCTGGGCTCACCAGCGCTGGCCGAAGATTTGATCGCCGAGATCCGACGGATCACGCCCAAGCCGATCCGCTACGTCATCGTCACGCACTACCACGCCGACCACATCTACGGCCTGCAGGCCTTCAAGGCGGCGGGCGCGACGATCGTTGCCCACGAAGCCGGGCGCGAGTACCTTGGTTCCGACACCGCGCGCCTGCGCCTCGAAGCCAGCCGGAAGGACCTGTTCCCGTGGATCGACGACAAGACGCAGGTCCTCGGCGCGGACCGCTGGCTGGACCAAGACACGACGCTGCGCCTGGGGGGCCTCGATTTCCAGCTTCGCCACGTCGGCCCGGCGCACACGACGGAAGACCTGGCCGTCTTCGTGCCGCAGCTCGGTGTGCTGTTTGCTGGCGACCTGGTGTTCCAGGGCCGCATCCCCTTTGTCGGTAACGCCGACAGCCGGCAGTGGATCGCGTCGCTGACGCAACTGCAGGGCATCAAGGCGCGCGTGGTGGTGCCTGGCCACGGGCCGGTGTCCACCGACCCGGCCGCCGACCTGGCGTTGACACGCGACTACCTGCTGCACCTTCGCAAGTCCATGGGCGATGCGGCGCGCGACCTCGAACCCTTCGACGAAGCCTATGCCAAGACCGACTGGTCGCGCTTCGAGCAGATGCCGCTGTTCAAGGCGGCGAATCGCATGAACGCCGACAACCCTTACCTGCTGATGGAGCAGCAGGGGCCGCGCTGATGTCGCAAAAGGCCCCGCCACGCTACCGTCGCCGCGCAACGTAGCTGTAGAAGTTGCTTGCTCCGAAGAAGGTGCCCTCTTCTGAACGCGCCATCATGGCGTCCACCCAAGATCGTGCGGCGGGCTCGTTCATTGCTCCAGACTTTGGAAGCAGCCGAAGGAAAGACTGCAGTGCGGGGGCAAAGAAGTCGGCCTTGCCAATGTCAGCCACCACGTGGGCGTGCGATGAGACAAGTTCAAGGCCCGCTTCTCGAAGCAGGTGCGGCATCTGGCGCATGACGCGCGGCGAAGTGACGATCGCCTTGATGATGCTTTCATCATCGACTTTTCCCTGGACTGGATCGGGGTTGCCAAATGTCATCGAAGCGTAGTCGCCGTCGAAGATGCCAACAGTGCCGCCCGGCCGAACCACGCGAGCCATCTCTTTGAGAACGGCAAGGGGGTCAAGCACATGGCTGATCAGCGTGTGGGCGATTGCCGCATCGACCGACGAATCGGGAAGATCAAGCTGCTGCGAGTTGCCGACACGGAACTCCACCTTGGTAGCCAGCCCCTCAGCTGCAGCGAGCCGCGCAGCTTCGGCTGTCAGAAACGGGCTCACATCAATGCCGATGACCTGGCCAGAGAAGCCTGGGTCAGACGCAATCGCACGCGCGGCGACGCCGGTGCCGCAACCCAAGTCGAGGACGCGCCTTGCATTGCGTGCGCCCATGGCCGCCAAGTACTGCTCCATCATTGCCATGAACCGCGGGTGCTTGCCGCGGGATTCGAGCCGCGCGACCATTACCCCCAGCGTCTTCTCGTCGAGTTGATCGGTGATGCGGTACACGTCTGCATTTGGCATTGCGGCCCCCGAGTCGTGTGAGAGATGCCAGTGGCGGTCAGTCCGCCTCGCTTCCTACAGCCGGCCGACGTCGGGTGCCGCGCCGCCAAGCCATGCGCGTGCGTACGCTTGGCGCGCCGAGGTCTCGGCCTTCGCATCGCCCTTGCGCTTGTAGACCTCCACCAGGCCTGCCAGTGCCCAGCCGTTGCCCCGCACGCGGCCGAGCGAGTCGCGCAACGTCTTCTCGGCTGCATCCAGCTTGCCCTGCCGCAGGTAGACCGAGCCCAGCGACTGGCGGATCGGGTAGTACCAGTAGGGCGGCTCCATGTAGGCGAGCGCGTCTTCGAGCGCGATCGCCTCTTCGTAGGCCTTCGCCGCCCCGGGGAGGTTGCCTTGCGCGTCGGCGAGGCGCGCGCTCGCGACCAGGCGCGCGGTCTGCACGATCTCCTTGCCCGGCACGGCCCAGTCGGCGTACGGCTTGAAGTCGGCCTTCTGTTCGATCGCGGCGATCGCGTCGATCTCGCGCTGTGCGCCGGGGGCGTCCTTCTTCGCCGCGAAGGCGAGCGCGCGTGCGTAGTGCGCTAGCGCGGACACCAGCACCTGCTCCTTCGGTGGCGCCTTCAAGGCGAGGATCGCCTCGGGCGCGCTGAACAGCGCGTGGGCCAGGTACGGTGCGGCCTTGATGGGTTCCAGCACCGCGAACTGCGCGATCACCGTGTCGGCCAGCGAGGCATCGAGCTTGCCCGCGGCGTCGATCGCGGTCGGGCCGTCGCCACCCATCTGCGCCGAAACCAGCACGAAGTGGATGTTGTGCGGGTAGTAGGCCGACTTGTACATCGGGTCCGAGGGCGAGGTGCTGAAGTACTTTTCGTCCACGGCCATCGCGCGCTTGTTGACCTCCAGCGATTCCTTGTACAGGCCGACGCGGTAATAGATGTGAGCCGGCATGTGCACGATGTGGCCCGCACCCGGCATCAACGCGGCCAGCCGCCGCGCGTGCGGCAGTGCGCGTTCGGGCTTCGTCGACGCCTCGACCGCGTGGATGTAGAGGTGGGCCGCTCCCGGGTGATTCGGATTGCGCGCGAGCACCTTCTCCAGCGCCGCGAGCAGCTCGGCGGCGCGGCCCTTGGGTTTCGCGCCCCCCGCCTCCCAGTAGTCCCAGGCCTGCGTGTCCATCACGGATTCGGCGTAGAGCGTGAGGACCGTGTCGTCGCGCGGATACTTCGCGGCCACGGACTTCATCGCGTCGGCGAAGGCCGCGTCGAGCGCGGCGCGCTCGGCCTTCGGGTCCGCAGAGTAGCGCTTCTGGAGCGCCGCGATCAACGCACGATCCTTGGCTGGTGCGCCGGGCGCCAATTCGACGGCCTTGGCAAGCGCGGCAAGCGCCGGCGCTGCCGCCTCGGGCATCATCGGCGCGTTGATGTTCGGCCCCAGTACCAGCGCCTCGCCCCACCAGGCAATCGCCAGTTTCGGGTCTGCCTTCTGCGCGGCCTGGAAGGCACGTTGCGCCTCGGCATGGTTGAACGCGAAGGCCCAGCGCATGCCCTGGTCGAAGTAGGCCTGCGCCTTGGCGTTGCGCGTTCCCACCTTGAAGGACAGCGTGCCCAGGTTGTCGTACAGCGGCACCTCGCCGGCCGCGGCCTGCATCGGCTGCGGCTTGAACGGTTGGGTCTCGCTCTTCGTCCCGGCTTGCGCGAGGATCAGCTTATGAAGCAAGGGCGGACGTCCGGCGACGGCCGGGGCGCACACAGTGCCCTGTTCGGAAAGCAGCGGGTCGTAGTAGGTCTCACCGCCGGTGGGCTCGACGCTGCGGCTCGCCATCAGGTTGGCCGAGCTGAACAGGCCAGCCAGCGCCAAGGCCATCGTCACAGCGCGCGGGGGGCGACGCGTCAGTGTGTGTTGGAAGTCTGTGGAGAGTACGTCCATGTCCTTCTCCTTGCGCCGTTGAGGGCGCTTGCCCAGTGACGGCGAGCGTGGTGAGCAGACACCAAACGCATATTGCACACTGCCACTGCAAAGGCGATCTTGTGCGTCTTACAGATCGAAGTCCAGCCGGGCCGACTTTGAAGTCGGAGGCTTCTAGGGGGTACCAGTTCGGGCCATCTTTTCGAAACGATCGGCGGCTGAAAATTTCTCGCGTCCGATGTCGATTTCCGTCCCGCCCGTTCGTCGAGAAATGCTGGCACCGTGATTCCAGCCCCTCTTGCAACAGGAGCCCACCATGTCCACGACCCTGACCCCGTACCTCAGCTTCAAAGGCAACACCCGCGAGGCCTTCGCGTTCTACGAAAAGGCGCTCGGCGCGAAGATCGAAACCATGATGAGCTACGCCGACATGCCCGCGCCGGCCACGCCCAGCGAAGGCTGCGGCGACGCCGGCATGCCCAGCGGCGACGGCATCATGCATGCGTGCCTCGCACTGCCCGGCGGCGCGATGCTGTTCGCCGGCGACACGCCGCCCGGCATGCCGTACGACGGCGTCAAGGGCGTGATGCTGGCGCTTCAGTACGACACCGTGGACCAGGCTCACAGCGCGTTCAACGCCCTGTCGCAAGGCGGGCAGGTGACGATGCCGATGGCGCCCGCGTTCTGGGCTCAGA
>JANOEG010000407.1:0-1745 GCA_031413095.1 Burkholderiales bacterium
ACGAAGGCCTTCCAGTCGGCGCCATCGAAGGCGTCGGCCAGCGGGCCGGCCGACAAGGTGCCGACCAGCGAGTCGCGCCGTTTGCCTTTGTAATTCAACACGTCCTGGCTGACGGTGATCGAACCGCCGAGCATCGGCTTGTCGCCGCCGGCGTTTTCGTACTGCGTCAGGAAGTTCACCGCGTCGGCGCCGCCGAGCACCACCAGCAGCGCATCGACGTCTTTCGGGATCTTGGCGATCACCGACGAGTAGTCCTTGCCACCGAGCGGGACCCAGGCCTTCTCCGGCACCTTGCCGCCGAGCCTGCAGTATTCGGACATGAAGCCCTGTACCTGCGAATACGGGAATGCGTAATCCTCTGCGTTCACCATCACGCGCTTGTAGCCCTTGTCCATGGCGGCCTTGCCCAGGCCCACCATCCACTGTCCGCCCTCGGTGTTGAAGCGGAAGAAATTCGGGCTCGGGCTGACCAGCGTCGTCGCCTGCGCGCCGGAGCCACCGTTGATGAAGGTCACCTGAGGCTGGGTCTTCGAGTAGTCCTTGACGGCAATGCCCTCGCCGCCGGACAGCGGGCCGACCATGATCTCGACCTTGTCCTGCTCGACCAGCTTGCGCGTGGCGTTGACGGCGACGTCGGGCTTGGCGTCCGAGCTGGCCTTGATGATTTCGATCTTGCGCCCGGCGACCACGCCGCCGCGCTGCTTGACGGCGAGTTCGGCGCCGCGCATGCCGTCGGCGCCGCCGGCCGCAAACGGCCCTTCGAGCGTGGCCAGCAAGCCGATCTTCACCGGCTGGCCTTGAGCCCACGCCGCACCCACCAGCGCCGTGGCCGCCGCAGCGCCCAACAGCGAACGCGCCCAGATCCGTTTGCTCTCTTTCACTTCAGTCTCCTTTGGTTGGAAGAAACGGTCGGGTTCGGACCGAAGCGAGAGCGAAGCTTCGCCCACAGTCCGAGCAGGCCGTCGGGGGAAAACAAGACGATGGCGAGGAAGACGACACCGATGACGAGGTTGAAGCGCTCGCGGTCGATGACGTCGATGGCGAAGGTCTGCAGCAGCACGAAGACCAGCGCGCCGAGAAAGGCGCCGATCGGGTGCTTCATGCCGCCGAGCACGGCGATGACGAGGAGGTTGATCAGCCAGCCGGTGCCCACCGAGCCCGGCGTCATCAGCGCGTTGTACCAGGCCAGCAGGATGCCGCCGACTGCTGCGATCAGGCCCGACAGCGCATAGGCTGCGACGCGGTGCGCGACCACGTTGTAGCCGAGCGCGGCCATACGGCGCGGGTTGTCGCGCAGGCCCTGCAAGGCGATGCCGAACGGCGCGCGCACGACGTACTTGACGACAAAGTACGCGGTCAGCGCCCAGCACAGGCACAGGAAATAGAACGGCGTCGGCGCGCGCCAGTCGATGCCGAACACTGTGGGCGGCTTCAATTCGCGCAGGCCCTGGAAGCCGTTGAAGACGCTGTAGTTCTGCAGCACCAGGTAGTAGAAGGCCACGCCGATGGCCAGCGTGATCATGATCGTGTAGATGCCATCGGTGCGCACCGACAGCCAGCCGATGAAGGTGGCGCAGACGACGGCGATCAGCAGCGCAAACGGCACCGCCAACCACCACGGCCAGGCCAGGCTGATCTCGGCACTGCTGCTGTGGCCCAGCACCGCCATGGCGTAGCCGGCGATGCCTGCCACCGTCATCTGCGCCAACGACACCATGCCGCCATAACCGGCGAGGAAGCTGAGC
>JANOEG010000408.1:0-4168 GCA_031413095.1 Burkholderiales bacterium
CCGCCTTCAGCGTGGATGGAGTCGCAGCTCGTCGTGCCGGCGCGCGCTGACACGGCCGACGAGCTGCGCGGCTGGCACCGCCGCGCGATGGCCGACGCCGCCGCGCTGCTGGCCGGCGGCAGCCACACCCGAAACCACACCGGAAACGACGACACCGCAGCACGCCAGTTGCGCGACGCGCTGTTGATTGAATGGTTCGAGGCCCTGCCCGATTCGGTCGATGCCTCGGCGCTGCCGAATGCGCTGGCGCGCAAGCGCCTGGTCGATCGGGCCTGCGAGCTGATGCTCTCGCACACCGAGACGCCGCTGTCGATGCTCGAGGTCTGCCGCCATGTCGGCGCGAGCCGGCGCAAGCTGAACTACTGCTTTCAGGAAGCGCTGGGCACGAGCCCGGTGAAGTACCTGCGCGCGGTGCGCCTGAACGGCGTGCGGCGCGAATTGCGCGCCGCGCGCGGCAGCGTGCAGGACGCCGCGGCACGCTGGGGCTTCTGGCACCTCGGCCAGTTCTCTCGCGACTACAAGGGCCAGTTCGGCGAGTTGCCGTCGCAAACGCTGAAGGCAGCCGAAGCCCTGCGGTAAGTCCCCGGCCGCGGTTTGTGCAAGCTTGCTAGCGCCCTCGGCCGGTGGGTTCCAAGTTGCGCGCAAACAGCCATCCTCCGGCCGAGAAGACACACATGCCGCTGCGCACGATCAACCTGCTGTGCTGTTTCGCAACCATCTTTTTGCTCGGCGCGGGGCGAATCGCCTGCTCGCGGCTCTAGCCCCGTCAGATTGATTGCAGTGGTGGGTTCTTGGAGCAGGTGAACGTCAATTCGCGGTCACAAGTGCGAATCCGGTTCGCCGAGCCCACGGGAACGTCGATAGCTGCCGATAATTCGGCAACGATGAACTCACCTCCATCTTCCGCGGCCGCACCCGACTGGGCAGTGCAGGTGGAGCGTGCGCTGCACGTGTCCGACTTCGTTGCTGCACGGCGCGCGGCCGAGCAAGCGCACGCCGGCGCCGCCGACGATCCGTCACGGGCGCTGGCGGGCTTTTTGGCGGCCCGCTGCGAATTCGTCTGCGGAGAGCCGGAGCATGGCCTGAGGCATGCGCTCGAAGCTGCCACGCTTTATGAATCGCTGGGCGACCGTGCCGGGCAAGCCAATGCCTGCGCGGTGGCGGCGCGTTGCTTGTTGAAATCCGGCGACGGTGGATCGGCGCTCGACCACGGCCTGACGGCGCTCGCCCTGGTGACACAGCCTGAGGATGGGGCCTCGCCCGCGCTTCTAGCGGCCCGGTTGGCGTTGGCCATCGTTTACCGCGGCCTGGGGCAATTGGACACGGCGCGCGAGTACTGCCAGCAGGCCATCGACTGCGCGATCGCCCTGCACGACCGCGTCAACCAGGGCGCCGCCATGGACACCATGGCTTGCGTGCATTCGTCCTTCGCGTCAGTTGCGCGCGAGGCGGGACGCGACGATGAAGCCGAGCAGCACGAGCGCGAGGCCATGCGCTGCTCGTCGCAGGCGATGCGGATCGCGAGCGAGCAGGGCCATCTGCGCTACGAGGCCACGGCGGTCAACAACCTGGCCGACTCGATGAGCCATGTCGGCGAGGCGGACGCAGCGCTGCGCATGCTCGAAGACTGGACGCGCGACAACCCGTGCGAACTGCCGCGGGTGCGCGTGCTGCACCTCGAAACCCGGGGTCGCCTTAACCTGGCGCTGGGACAGGCGCAGCAGGCACGGGAATTGTGGGAAGCGGCACTGGCAGCCCGGCCCACTGCCGACATGGAACTCAACATCGTGGCGTGCCTGGCAGGGGCCTGCGAGGCGCTCGGCGACTACCGCGCTGCCCTCGGGCATTTCCGGCGCTTCCATGCGTTGCACGTGCAGCGCGCAGGTGTTGCGGCGCAGCGCAGCGCGCGCATAGCCGCGGTGCGTCTGGACACCGAACGCCAGCGCGAACGCGCCGTGGCGCTGCAACTCGACAACGCCAACCTGCAACGGCAGGCCGACGCCCTGTTTCGGCAGAGCACCGAAGACCCGCTGACAGGCCTTGCCAACCGGCGGCGGCTCGACCAGATCCTTCGGGCGGGCCCGATGGGTCACACCGGTCATGCGGTGCTGATGCTCGACATCGATCACTTCAAGACCATCAATGATCGCTTCTCGCACGCGCTGGGCGATACGGTGTTGCTCCGGCTGGCTGCACTGTTGACCGAAGGCTCGCGCAGCAACGACACCGCCGTGCGTTTGGGGGGCGAGGAGTTCCTGGTGTTGCTGCCCCAAGCCGCCGCAGCGGCCGCGGCGGCAGCGGCCGAGCGCCTGCGTGCACGCATCGAGGCCTTCGACTGGACAGCCCTGGCCCCGGGGCTCGCGGTGACGGCCAGCATCGGCGTCGCATTGGGAGGGGAGGCAGACAGCGTCGAGAGCCTACTGGCGCTGGCCGACCAGCGTCTCTATGCGGCCAAGCGCAATGGCCGCAACTGTGTGGTCAGCGCGTGAAGGGGTGGGCGCGGTCGCTACTTCACAAGCGGTAGCCAGGATCCTTGCGGTCGATCAACCGCTGCATCGCCGCGAAGCCGTCTTCTCCGGCGCCGTACTTCGGATTGAAGTTCAGCGCGTCACGCACACAGGCTTCGAGCACCGGCACCGGGATCGGCCGCAAGGCGCCTTTGCCCTGCGTGGCCATCTGCACTTCGCAGGCGCGTTGCACGACCCACATGTAGGCAAAGGCCTGCGCCAATGTCTGACCGATCACCACCGGCCCGTGGTTGCGCAGCAGCAGCACGGGCTTGCCGGCGCTGCTGGCCAGGATGCGAGCGCCTTCCTCGGCATGCACGGTGATGCCCTCGAAGTCGTGGTACGCGACCTTGCCCCACAACTGCGCGGCGTAGAAATTGGTGAACGACAGGCCTTCTTCGAGGCAGCACACGGCCATCGTCGGCGTGGTGTGCACATGCATCACGCAATGCGCGTCGGGCAGCGTGCGGTGGATCGCGCCGTGGAAGGTGAAGCCGGCCGGGTTGATCGGCCAGTCGCTGTGGCCGAGAAGGTTGCCATCGACGTCGACCTTGACCAGGTTCGACGCCGTGACCTCGCTGTAGTGCAGGCCGAACGGGTTGACGAGAAAGTGGCCGTCTTCTCCGGGCACGCGCAGCGAGAGGTGGTTGTAGATGAGTTCGCTCCAGCCGAGGTGGTCGAAGATACGGTAGGCGGCGGCGAGTTGCACGCGCGCGTCCCACTCGGCGGCGGAAAAACGTTCGGGGCGGGTGAAGGCGTCGCGGCTCATGTTCGCAAGCTCCTCAGACAAAACGAAACGACACGGTGCCCAGCGGCCCGTAGTCGGCATGCAGGTTGTCGCCGGCCACGGCGGTCGTCGGCCGCGTGAACGAGCCGGCGAGCACGACGTCGCCGGCATTCAACTGCTCGTCGTACGGCGCGATCTTGTTGGCCAGCCAGGCCACGCCGGTCGCGGGGTGGTTGAGCACGCCGGCGGCGAGACCCGTCTCTTCGATGACGCCGTTCTTGAACAGCATCGCGCCGACCCAGCGCAGGTCCACCGCGTCGGGCTTCACCGGCCGGCCGCCGAGCACGATGCCGGCGTTGGCGGCGAAATCGCTGATGGTGTCGAAGACCTTGCGCGGCGCGCGCGTCTCGCGGTCGAACTGTTCGATGCGCGCGTCGATGATCTCCAGCGCCGGGCAGACGTACTCCGTGGCCGCGAGCACGTCGAACAGCGTGATGCCGGGGCCGCGCAGCGGCCGGCCAAGCACGAAGGCGAGTTCGACTTCGACGCGCGGCGCGATGAAGCGGTCGAAGGGAATGTCGCCACCGGCTTCGAAAAACATGTCGTCCATCAACGGTGCGAAATCGGGCTCCGTGATTTGCGACGCCTGTTGCATCGCACGTGACGTGAGGCCGATCTTGTGACCCTTGATGAGACGCCCGTCGGCCAGCTCGAATTTGACCCATTCGCGCTGGATGGCGTAGCCATCGGCGATGGTCATGCCGGGAAAGCGCTTCGAGAAGTGACGCAGTGGCGTGCGCGCCTTGCGCGCCTGATAGAGCTCGCGCGCGAGTTCGGCAGTGGTTTTGGAATCGAGCATGTGGATCGAGCCCCTCTTGAAGGAGTTCAAGCCTTGTTGAACAAGGGGTGCAAGTTGCCGAACTTGGCGTCGAAC
>JANOEG010000409.1:0-6180 GCA_031413095.1 Burkholderiales bacterium
TCTTTCGGCGACTTCGGCCTCAAGGCCACAGAACGCGGCCGCATCACGGCGCGCCAGATCGAAGCCGCCCGTCGCGCCATCAGCCGCCACATCAAGCGCGGCGGTCGCATCTTCATCCGCATCTTTCCGGACAAGCCGATCTCGAAAAAGCCCGCTGAAGTCCGCATGGGCAACGGCAAGGGCAACCCCGAGTACTGGGTGGCCGAGATCCAGCCCGGCAAGGTGCTGTACGAATTGAACGGTGTGCCCGAGCAACTGGCGCGCGAGGCGTTCACGCTGGCGGCCGCCAAGCTGCCGCTGTCGTGCACCTTCGTCGCCCGCCAGGTCGGCGCCTAAGCAGGAAAAGTCATGAAAGCATCTGAACTGCGCGCCAAGGACGTCCCGGCGCTCGAAAAGGAAGTGAGCGATCTGCTGAAGGCCCATTTCGGCCTGCGCATGCAGAAAGCCACGCAACAGTTGACGAACCATTCCCAACTCGGCAAGACGCGCCGCGACATCGCGCGCGCCAAGACCCTGCTGGCTCAAAAGAAGAAAGGCGCCACCAAGTGAGCACCGCCGCAACCGCTGTCCACGCCGAAGGCAAGGTCACCCGCACCTTCGTCGGCAAGGTCGTTTCCGACAAGCGCACCAAGACCGTCACCGTGCTCGTCGAGCGCCGCACGATGCACGAGCTCTACGGCAAGATCGTCGGCAAGTCGAGCAAGTACCACGCTCATGACGAAAAGAGCGAGTACAAGATGGGCGACGTGGTCGAGATCACCGAGAGCCGGCCGATCTCCAAGACCAAGTCCTGGATCGTCACGCGCTTGGTCAAGAAGGCCGAAGTGGTGTAAACCCCTGACGCAACATCCGACGGCTGGGCGCGACACACTCGCTTCCGGCCGTTGTTCATTCAATCATCAGGAGTCACGCACATGATCAAGGTTGGCGACAAGCTGCCCGCGGGCAAGCTGCAGGAGTTCATCGAAGTCGAGGGCAACGGCTGCTCGATCGGCCCGAACACGTTCGACGTGGCCGCTCTGACCGCCGGCAAGAAGATCGCTGTGTTCGCATTGCCTGGCGCCTACACGCCAACCTGCTCGGCCAAACACGTGCCGGGCTATGTGGCGAACTTCGACCAGTTGAAGGCGGCTGGCGTCGACGAGGTCTGGTGCCTCTCAGTCAACGACGCGTTCGTCATGGGCGCCTGGGGCCGGGACCAGAAGACGGGTGGCAAGGTCCGCATGATGGCCGACGGCAGCGCCGACTTCGCCAAGGCCACCGGCCTGACGCTCGACCTGGCGGCGCGCGGCATGGGCCTGCGCAGCAACCGCTACTCGATGCTCGTGGTCGACGGCGTGGTCAAGACGCTCAACGTCGAAGCGCCGGGCAAGTTCGAGGTCAGTGACGCCGACACCATGCTGAAGCAAGCCAAAGAAGTGCTTGCCTAAGCCAGGCTCGTTGGGGGAATTGGCAATGCGCCCGATTTCCGTCTAGAATCCGCGCTTCGCCTTTTCGAGGGTTCCCTCGAAAAGGCTTTCTACCCACACCACGGGTCCAAGACTGCTCCTGACAACAGACTCCTCTGTGGTCAGCCGCAAGTTGGGAATACAAACATGATCCAAATGCAATCGCGGCTCGACGTCGCGGACAACACGGGTGCGAAAACCGTCCAGTGCATCAAGGTGCTCGGCGGCTCCAAGCGCCGCTACGCCGGCATTGGTGACGTGATCAAGGTCAGCATCAAGGAATGTGCGCCGCGTGGCCGCGTCAAAAAGGGCGAGGTCTACAGCGCCGTGGTGGTCCGCACTGCCAAGGGCGTGCGCCGCCAGGACGGCTCGCTGGTCAAGTTCGACGGCAATGCCGCCGTGCTGCTCAACGCCAAATTGGAGCCGATCGGCACTCGCATCTTCGGGCCGGTGACGCGCGAGCTGCGGACCGAGCGTTTCATGAAGATCGTTTCTCTCGCCCCTGAGGTGCTCTGAGATGAACAAACTCCGCAAAGGCGACCAGGTCATCGTGTTGACCGGCCGCGACAAAGGCAAGCGCGGCACGATCGCCCGCCGTGTCGATGACAGCCACCTCGTCGTCGAGGGCGTCAACGTCGTCAAGAAGCACGTCAAGCCAAACCCGATGAAGGGCACCACCGGCGGCGTGATCGACAAGACGATGCCGATCGACCAGTCCAACGTGGCCATCTTCAATCCCGCAACCGGCAAGGCCGATCGCGTGGGCATCAAGATGTTGACCAAGGACGAGCAAGACAAGCGCAAGACCAAGGACAACGGCGTGCGGATCTTCAAGTCCAGCGGCAAAGAAATCGGGGTGAAGTGACCATGGCCAAGGACAACGCACCCAAGGCCGACAAGGCACCCAAGGTCGAGAAGGCTGCCAAAGTCGAGAAGGCTCCCAAGCAGCCTAAGGGCGAGAAGGCCCCCGCCGGTGCAGCCGCTGCGTCGGCCGGCGTTGCCCGTCTGCACGCGATCTACCGCGACAAGATTGCGCCCGACCTGATCAAGAAGTTCGGCTACAAGTCGGCGATGCAGGTGCCGCGCTTGACCAAGATCACGCTCAACATGGGTGTGAGCGAGGCCGTTGCCGACAAGAAGATCATGGACAATGCCGTCGGCGACCTGACCAAGATCGCCGGCCAGAAGCCGGTCGTGACGCTGAGCAAGAAAGCCATCGCTGGCTTCAAGATCCGCGAGAACGTGGCTATCGGCACGATGGTCACGCTGCGCGGCTCGCGCATGTACGAGTTCCTCGACCGCTTTGTGACCGTCGCTTTGCCGCGTGTGCGCGACTTCCGCGGCATCTCGGCGCGCTCATTCGATGGCCGTGGCAACTACAACATCGGCGTCAAGGAACAGATCATCTTCCCCGAGATCGACTACGACAAGGTCGATGCAGTGCGGGGCATGAACATCAGCATCACCACCAGCGCGAAGACCGACGACGAGTGCAAGGCGCTCCTCACCGCGTTCCGCTTCCCGTTCAAGACCTGAAGGCAGCAACTCATGGCAAAAATGTCCCTGATCCAGCGTGAGTTGAAGCGCACGCAGCTCGTCGCCAAGTACAAGAAAAAGTACGACGAGTTGAAAGGCACCGCCAACGACGCCAAGAAGAGCGACGACGAGCGCTATGCCGCGCGTCTGGCGCTTCAGGCGCTGCCGCGCAACGCCTACCCGACGCGCCAGCGCAACCGCTGCGGCGACACGGGCCGCCCGCGCGGCACCTTCCGCAAGTTCGGTCTGGCGCGCAGCAAGATCCGTGAACTCGCGTTCCGCGGCGACATCCCCGGCCTGGTCAAGGCCAGCTGGTAAGCGCCAGGCGCAAGGAGAAAACACATGAGCATGAGTGATCCGATCGCCGACATGCTGACGCGTATCCGCAATGCCCAGAGCGTTGACAAGAAGGCCGTAACAATGCCGTCTTCCAAGCTCAAGGTTGCAATCGCGCAGGTGCTGAAGGACGAAGGCTACATCGACGGTTTCGCCATCAAAGGCGAGCAAAAGGCCGAACTCGAAATCGCGCTGAAGTACTACGCCGGCCGTCCGGTGATCGAGCGCATCGAGCGTGTCAGCCGCCCGGGCCTGCGCATCTACAAGGGCCGTCATAGCATTCCGCAGGTCATGAACGGCCTCGGTGTGGCGATCGTCACCACGCCCCAGGGCGTGATGACCGACCGCAAGGCGCGCGCGGCCGGTGTCGGCGGCGAAGTGTTGTGCTACGTCGCTTAAGGGGAGAGCAGCAATGTCGCGCGTAGGAAAAATGCCGATCGCCGTCCCGCAAGGCGTGGACGTGGCAGTTTCGGCCAGCGAGATCAGCGTCAAGGGCGCGCAGGGCACGTTGAAGCGTGCTGCGAACCCGCTGGTCGTGGTCAAGAACGAAGCCGGGAAAGTGACTTTCACCGCAGCCAATGACAGCGCAGCAGCCGACGCGATGAGCGGCACGATGCGTGCGCTCGTCAACAACATGGTCAACGGCGTCACCAAGGGCTTCGAGAAGAAGCTGTCGTTGGTCGGCGTGGGTTTCCGTGCGCAAGCGCAGGGCACCAAGCTGAACCTGCAGATCGGCTTCTCGCATCCGGTGGTGATGGAAATGCCCGCCGGCGTGAAAGTCGAGTGCCCGACGCAGACCGAAATCATCATCAAGGGCGCGGACCGCCAGGTGGTGGGCCAGATCGCTGCTGAAGTGCGCGCCGCGCGCCCGCCCGAGCCGTACAAGGGCAAGGGCATTCGCTACCTCGGCGAGCGCGTGGTGCTCAAAGAAACCAAGAAGAAGTAAGGAGCGGCGACCATGTCACTGAACAAGAACGACCAACGCCTGCGCCGGTCGCGCCAGACCCGCGTTCGCATCGCGATCCAGCGCGTTGCGCGCCTGACGGTGTTTCGCAGCAACTCGCACATCTACGCCAGCGTGATTTCCGACGACGGGGCCAAGGTGCTGGCCTCGGCCTCCACCGCCGAGAAGGGCCTGCGTGCCGACTACATCAACGGCAAGGGCGGCACGGCAGCTGCGGCCGCTGCGGTGGGCAAGCGCATCGCCGAAAAGGCCAAGGCCGCCGGTGTTGAGACCGTCGCGTTCGACCGTGCCGGCTACGCGTACCACGGCCGCGTCAAGGCGCTGGCCGAAGCCGCGCGCGAAGCCGGCCTGAAGTTCTAAAGGACATACGACGATGGCAAAGTTTCAACCCCGCGCACAGACCGAAGGCAATGACGACGGCCTGAAGGAAAAGATGATCGCGGTCAACCGCGTCACCAAGGTCGTCAAGGGCGGCCGCACACTGTCGTTTGCAGCGCTGACCGTCGTTGGCGATGGCGACGGCCGCATCGGCATGGGCAAGGGCAAGGCCAAGGAAGTGCCGGTGGCGGTGCAGAAGGCGATGGAAGACGCGCGCCGCAACATGAAGAAGATCTCGCTCAAAGAGGGCACGATCCATCACCAAGTGCGCGGCGCTCATGGCGCGGCCAAGGTGCTGATGGCGCCGGCCAAGCCGGGTGACGGCATCATTGCCGGCGGCCCGATGCGCGCCGTCTTCGAAGTGATGGGCGTCAAGGACATCGTCGCCAAGAGCCTCGGCTCGACCAATCCGTACAACATGGTGCGCGCGACGCTGAATGCGCTCGGCCACTGCAATACGCCGTCCGAGATCGCAGCCAAACGTGGCAAGTCGGTTGAAGACATCTTCAACTGATCGAGCAGGAGAAGAACATGGCTGACAAGAAAACGCTGACCGTCAAGCTCGTCAAGAGCGTCGCCGGCACCCATCAATCGCACCGCGACACAGTGCGTGGCCTGGGCCTGCGCAAGCTCAACAGCACGCGCACGCTCGAAGACACGCCGGCGGTGCGCGGCATGATCAACAAGGTCGACTACCTGGTGCTGGTGCTCTGATGGAACTCAACACGATCAAGCCCTCCGAGGGCAGCAAGAAGGCGCGTCGCCGCGTCGGCCGTGGCATCGGTTCGGGTCTGGGCAAGACGGCCGGCCGCGGCCACAAGGGCCAGAAGAGCCGCGCCGGTGGTTACCACAAGGTGGGCTTCGAAGGCGGCCAGATGCCGATGCAGCGCCGCTTGCCCAAGCGCGGCTTCAAGTCGCATGCGCTGAAGTACAACGCCGAGATCACGCTGAGCGATCTGCAAAAACTTGCGCTGGCCGAAGTCGACATGCTCGTGTTGAAGCAAGCTGGCCTGGTGCGTGACCGGATCAAGACAGTCAAGGTCATCAAGAGCGGCGAGCTGAGCACGAAGGTCGCGCTCAAGGGCGTCGGCGCGACCGCAGGCGCCAAGGCCGCGATCGAAGCCGCAGGCGGCTCGGTGGCCGAGTAAGCCAAAGGACGAAGTCAGTTGGCCACCAACGCCACCACCCTCGCCAAGAGCGGCAAGTTCGGCGACCTGCGACGCAGGCTCGTCTTCTTGCTGCTTGCGCTCGTGGTTTATCGCATCGGCACGCACATCCCCGTGCCGGGGGTCGATCCGAGTCAGATGTCCGAGCTTTTCAAGAGCCAGGGCGGCGGCATCCTGAACCTGTTCAACATGTTCAGCGGCGGCGCGCTGGAGCGCTTCTCGGTGCTGGCGCTGGGCATCACGCCGTACATCTCGGCGTCGATCATCATGCAGTTGATGACCTACGTCGTGCCGTCACTCGAGGCGCTGAAAAAGGAAGGCGAATCGGGTCGGCGCAAGATCACGCAGTACA
>JANOEG010000410.1:0-5997 GCA_031413095.1 Burkholderiales bacterium
CATCGTCGAGACATGCGTGCGCGAGGCCTGGCTCCACTCGCCCATCGAGTGCGGATTTTTTTGCGCATAGCGCTTCACGGCCATCGGCGCGCGGCGGTCGGAGTTGCCTTCGCGCAGCACCGGGTTGACGGCGCTGCCGAGAATCTTGGCGTAGCGCGCGCGCAGCGCCTTCTCGGCGTCGGTCTTCGGGCTCTCCGGCAGGTCGGGCACCTTGTAGCCGCGCGCCTGCAGCTCCTTGATCGCCGCCGTCAATTGCGGCACCGACGCGCTGATGTTGGGCAGCTTGATGATGTTCGTGTCCGGCAGCAGCGTCAGCCGCCCCAGTTCGGCCAGCGTGTCGGGCACCTTCTGGGCGTCGCTCAGGTGCTCGGGGAATTCGGCCAGGATGCGCGTTGCCACCGAGATGTCGCTCGTCTCGACCTGCACGCCGGCCGGTGCGGTGAAAGCGCGAATGATCGGCAGAAAAGCCCATGTCGCCAGCATCGGCGCTTCATCCGTCAGCGTGTAGAGGATCGTGGGTTGCCGGGTCGACATGGTGGAAGCTCCTCGATGAAGGCGTGAGTGTCGCTCGATTGCGGGCGGATTCACGCCGTCCTTGCGTGTCTGCGTGCCGATCACAATGGAGCGCATGACGAGAACCACCCGACGCCGTGCCATCGCCGCGGTCCTGACCTTGTTTGCCGGCTGGGCTGGTGCGGCAGCGCCCGCGGACGCCGCGCCCGCCGCGTTCATCGACGCCCAGATCGCCGCCCATGCCGGCAAGACCGGCGTCTATGTGCTCGACACCGGCGCCGAGGCGCTGCTGGCGCGGGCCTGGCTGGTCGAGAACGCGCGGCAGTCGATCGAGGTGCAGTACTTCATCTGGAGCACCGACAACATCGGCATCCTGGCCGCCGAGGCGCTGCTGCGTGCGGCCGATCGCGGGGTGCGAGTTCGCGTGATCGTCGATGACTTGCTGATCGACGCGCCGGATCAGGCGCTGCTGGCGCTGGCGCGGCATCCGAAGATCGACATCCGCATCTACAACCCGAAGACATCCGTCGGCGCGCCGATTCAGCGCCGGCTGCAGAACGTGGTGACCGACTTTCGCGGCGTCAACCAGCGCATGCACGACAAGACGCTGGTGGTGGACGGCAAGATCGCCATCACCGGTGGGCGCAACATGGCGGCCGAGTACTTCGACTACAACCACGAGTACAACTTCCGTGATCGCGACGCGCTGCTGCTGGGCGTGGCGGTCAAGGCGATGCAGGCCAACTTCGAGAGCTTCTGGGGCAGCGAGTTGAGCGTCGCGGTCGAAGAGCTGTACGACGGCCTGGGCCTGATGCAGAAGAACGTTCGCGTGGATGACGAGCAGATCAAGCAGGTCTACCGCGAGCTGCACGCCTACGCCAAATCACCGGAGAACTTCGCGCCGGAAGTCAGGGCGGCCATCGACGCCACGCCGACGTCCTTTGCGCGTCTGGCGCAGCAGATGCGCTGGACCGAGGTCGAGTTCATCAGCGACAAGCCGGGCAAGAACGACCAGCGCTTTCGCCTGGGCGGCGGCGGGCAGACGAGCACTGCGCTGGCGCGGCTGGTACAGGGCGCAAAGCAGCGCGTCGTCATCCAGTCGCCGTACCTCGTGGCCTCGGACGAAGCGCTGGCGCTGCTGGGCGAGATCCGGGCGCGCGGTGTTGCGGTGCGCATCAACACCAACTCGCTGGCCTCGACCGACAACCTGCCGGCTTTCAGCGGCTACCGCAACCAGCGTGGTCGTCTGCTCGAAATGGGCCTGCAGCTCTACGAGTACAAGCCGGCGCCCGCCGTGCAGCAGCAACTGGTGCAGCGCCTCTCGGCCGTGAGCCGCACCGCGCCCGTGTTCTCACTGCATGCCAAGACGCTGGTGATCGATGGCAAGACGGTCTACATCGGCACCTTCAATTTCGACCCGCGTTCGCAGAACCTGAACACCGAGGTCGGCGTGATCATCCACGACGAGGCGCTGGCGCGCGCGGTGGAGGCCTCGATCGAGACCGACATGGCGCCGGGCAACAGCTGGAACGCGGCCACCGACGATCCGGATCAGCACGCAACCCTCGGCAAGCGCAGCAAGGTGCGCCTGTACCAGATCATGCCGATCAAGCCGCTGCTCTGAATGACACCGCCTGAGACCGGCGCTTAGCCCGCATGTTTCACTGTGGCGACGCTGGATGAGGTACTGCGCGCTGCCCAGGGCGCGCATCGCCTGCGCGAAGATCGGTGCGCTGGGCCAGTTCGGGGCGAAGTACAGCCGTATCGACGTCTGTTGAGCGACGAAAACGGGGTGGCCGCTGGCCGCCGAGGGGCGCGCAACGCTTACATCCCGCAAACATCGCTAGGGGTGTACGCCACGCTCACGCAGCGCTAACTTCGCATTCCCTCGGACAGTGGCAGTGATCCATGAGCACACGCCGGAAGTTCATCGACATGCTTGGACGCCTCGGCCTCGGCGGTTCGGTGGCACCGTTGGCTGCTTGCGGCAGCCTGCGCCACGTGCAGTGGCCGGCGTCGGAAGAGCACTTCGATCTGGTCGTGATCGGCAGCGGCTTTGGCGGCACCATGACCGCGCTGACTGTGGCCTACACGATGGAGGCGCGCCTGGCCGCGGCCCGCCCGCCGGCCACACCGCTGCGTATCCTGATGCTGGAGCGAGGCACATGGTGGACCACGCCCACCGAAACCATCCAGGACAAGCAGGTCAAGACGCGCGAGTTCCTGATCGCCAAGGGCCAACCGACGCAGGAGTGGAGTTCGCTCGCCGACTACCGCGGCATGCTCGACCTGTTGCGCCGCTGCCGCTACTCGCCGAGCCGGCCGCAAGGCCTGTTCGACTTCGCGCCGATCGGCAAGCACGGCCTGTTCAATCTGCACAACGACGGCATCTCGGTGCTGCGCGCGAGCGGTGTCGGCGGCGGCTCGCTGGTCTATTCGAAGATCCAGATGCGGCCGCCGGAGATCCTGTTCGACGACCCGCGCTGGCCCGCCGCCTGGCGCGGCAGCGCCGGCGCGGCGCAACGCGGCCGCTACTACCGTCGCGCCCTGCAGGCGGTGACGCAGGGTGTCGAGACGTTGATGCCCGGCAAGGACAAGGCGGCGACCGGGCTGACCGGGCCGAGCAACATCCTGACGCGCGCACCCGGCTGGGCCCTGCCTAAATCGGTGCAGCAGGTGGCGCGCTTCGACAGCGATCGCAAGCTGCTGCGCATTGCCGTCGGCGATGCACGCGCGATCAAGGACAACGAGGGCGAACTGATCGACCGCGCGCGCGTGTTCCAGACCGCGGTCGGGCAGCTCAAGCCCGCGGTGTACGGCGCGGTGGACCTGTCGATCAACGACATGGACATCGGCGGTTCGCGCGCCCAGAAGCCGGTCGGCACGAACGTCTGCGAGCGCCACGGCCGCTGCAACGTCGGCTGCCTGCCTGGTGCCGGGCAGACGCTGAACAAGCAGCTGCAGCGCGCGATCTACGGCACCTTCGACACCAAGAGCCTGGAGCCCGGCGCGCCGGCCGACGGCCAGTGCGTGTTGCGCCACGTCGCGCTGCAGTTGCGTGCGTTGGCCCAGGTGGATCATGTGTCGGAGTCGGCCGATGGTTCGTACCGCGTGCACTACCTGCAGCGCTCGGCGGCCGACCCCGCCGTCACGGCGCAACCGCAGGTGGTCACGGCCGGCCGCATCGTCTTCGCTGCCGGCAGCCTCGGTACCACCGAGCTGCTGCTGCGCTCGCGCCAACGCAGCGAGGAATCGCAAGGCGCACGCGGCCTGCACGCCTTGAGCGACAAGCTCGGCGACGGCTTTGCCAGCAACGGCGACCACATCGCCTTTCTCGCCGAGACCAAGGAGCGCGTCAACCTGACCTACGGGCCGGTGACGACCTCGTTCGCGTGGTTTCGCACCGATTCGCCGCAGGGCAAGGAGTTTCACAACGTCGAGGATCAGGGCGTACCGCGCTCGCTGTCGGCGCTCACCGGCCACGGCGTCGAGGTCATGAACCGGCTGGCCCAGGGCGACGGGCTGGAGCGCTGGATCGAAGCCCTGGGCAACGGCCTGAAGGCGCTCAACGACATCTTTGCGAGCGCGCCGACGCGCACCTACGGCGCCACCGGCGCGGCCGACCTGAGTGCCGACCGGCCCGAGGCCGAGGATGAGCTGACGGCGCGCCTGATGTGCGTCGTGGCCCAGGGCAAGGACGCTGCCGACGGCCGCCTGCGCCTCGAAGACGACCGACTGCGCGCCAGCCGCCCGAACCAGCAGCGCTTCGTCGATGACCCGATCTTTCGCACGATCGAAGGCACGCTCGACAAGCTCGCGCAGCAACTGCGCCCGCCCGGCAGCCAGGCGCGCTTCATCAGCCCGCTGTCCGACGGCGCGCTGCCCGGCGTCAAGCCGGTGGTGCTGACGTCGCACCCGCTCGGCGGCTGCCCAATGGGCGAGTCCGTCGCCGCCGGCGTGGTCGATGAGACCGGCCGCGTCTATCGCAAGGACAGCGCGCCGCGCGCGGTCTATCGCGGCCTGTACGTGGCCGACGGCTCGATGCTGCCGACCTCGCTCGGCGTCAACCCGGCCCTGACGATCTCGGCCGTGGCGCTGCGCGTGGCCGACCAGATGATCGGCGAGTGGGACGCGATCGCCGCCCGCACGCCGCGAGCGGCGGTGCCGCTGCAATGCGCCTGAGGCGCTGAAACCGGGAGTCTCCGATGCGCATCGCCTTTGCTTCCTGCGCGTTCAACCGCGTCTTCCAACAGCAGCCGGTATGGGGCCGCATCGCGCAGCAGCAGCCGGACCACCTTGTCCTGCTCGGCGACATCTTCTATCTCGACGTGCTCGGGCCGAATGCGCCGCAGCTGATGACGGACGACGAGTTCGCCCAGCACCTCTTCGCGCTCCACGTCGAGCTCATCGCGCAGCCGGATTTCGCGGCTCTCGTCGGCGCCATGCCGCCGGGCGCGGTGCATGCGATCTGGGACGACCACGACTTTCTATGGAACGATGCGATGGGCATCGCCGACCAACCGGCGCACCGCGAGAAGCTGCGCCTGACCACGGCCTTTCGCGAAGCTTTGCGCATCGCCCTGGCACAGCAATTGGCGCCCGGCTCGTTCCCCGCGTTCTACAACGACGCGCGCTTCTGGGATCTGGCGCAGCCCGAACTCGGCACGCCCAGCCTGCCGCTGGCGGCCGACCTGATGCTGCACCTGAGTGACGGCCGCAGCCACCGCACCGGCACCTGGGGCGTGCGCGAATCGCGTCGCACGCTCTTCGGCCAAACCCAGCGCGACCGTTTCGAGCAGGCCATCACCGCGGCGCCGCCGCAGGCGCTGCACCTCTGGGCCAGCGGCTCGACGATTGCCGGCTACCAGCGCTACCCGCGCGACCTCGACTGGCTCGAGGGCGTTGCCGCCAACCAGCGTTCGCTGGTGCTGAGCGGCGACATCCACCGCAACCGGCTCGATGCGTTCTACACCGGCGGCTTGCCGCTGCATGAAGCCACGTCCTCCGGCACACCCAGCAGGTCCCCCGCGAGCACGCGGACCAGCAGCCCGACGTGCAGCAGGACAAGGTGTCCGTAGAAGGCGGGGGAGTACGGGAGCGGCACGCGGAGCACCGCCGGCACGATCACGGGCGCGTGGCCAAAGACCATCGAGATGATGAAGCCGAGGAACAGCGCGTGGAGGCGCAGGTCGTAGGCGGTGCCGGCCGCGGTGCCCGTGACGAGCCACGCGGCGCCGGCGACGGCCAGCCAGGCGTACCCGGTGAGCAGGCTCAGGGCGATGAAGCGGGTCACGCCCGGGATGCGGACCGTCCGGCGGGCGAGGTCGTGCTTGGCCAGCCACGCGGCCAGCGCCAGCAGGCCCGCACCGGCCAGGCGTGTCCCGGCGTCCGGGAGGACCAGCGTGGTCGTGACGCCGGCCACGAACACCCAGGCCACGACGACGAACTGGCGTCTCTTCGAGACGGTCAGCTGCCCCAGACGGG
>JANOEG010000411.1:0-3144 GCA_031413095.1 Burkholderiales bacterium
CCGAGCGGCGCAAAGCTGCCACCGAGCAACGCCACGTCGGCCACCGCGTAGTACAGAGGCATCTCGCCCATCGAGTCGCCGAGCCAGACATCGCATTGCCGGGCATCGGCCGGCGGCTCGTCGGTCCACGTGCTGCGGCGCGCAACGGTGAAGCCGGCCTGCTGCGCCATCTCGGCGACATCGTCGAAGCGCGGCGCGTGGCGCGGCACGACGACGAGAAGCGGCCGCGGCTGCGGCACAGCGCGCCATTCGTCGAACAGGCTTTCTTCCTCGCCCTCACGGCTCACGGCCATCAGCACGACCGGGCGCCGCAGCGTGGCGCGCCACTCGTGGCCGCGCACCAGGAGTTTGGGCGGCGGCGTGAGATCGAACTTGGTATTGCCGCAGACCTCGACCGCGCGCGCACCGAGTTCTCGAAAGCGTTGCGCATCGCGCGCGGTCTGGGCGAGGATGCGGGTGAAGGCATTGAGTGCCGGCACCAGCAGGCGCGCAAAACGTCGGCCCTTGCGCTGGCTCTTCAAAGACAGCCGCGCATTGGCCAGCACCATCGGAATGTGCAGGGTCTGCGCACGCGCCATCAGGTTGGGCCAAACCTCGGTTTCCATGACGATGCCGACCGCGGGACGGTAGCGCTTGAGAAAGCGCCGCACAGCGCCCGGCGTGTCATACGGCAGCCAGGCCTGATCGTCCTGGTGCTCCAGCAGTTCGAGCCCGGCCTGCACACCGGTGGCGGTGCTGCATGTCAAAAGCAGGCGCATCTCCGGAAGCTCGGTGCGCAGCGCCTTGATCAGCGGCCCGGCGGCACGCGTTTCGCCGAGCGACACGGCATGCACCCAGACCACACCGCCGCGGCCACGGCGCGGC
Source organism: Burkholderiales bacterium (assembly GCA_031413095.1). Lineage (GTDB taxonomy): Bacteria > Pseudomonadota > Gammaproteobacteria > Burkholderiales > Burkholderiaceae_C > CADEEN01. The sequence goes on from JANOEG010000411.1 coordinate 865, forward strand.
TTCTGCTCGTACCGGCCCATGCGCTCACCGAGGCGTTTCCGGTAAACCGGCTCCTTGCGTCCCTTCCACCACAGGCGCGCAAAGTAGGCCGGCGTCAGCAGACGCAGGGCAAGCGAGTACAGCCCGCGGATCAGGTTTTCGAGCATCCCTCGAGGTGCGACGGGCTCAATGTGACGCCGCGGCCACGCGCGCGTCGGGCTTGACTGACTTGAGCGCCGCCATCATCACCGCCTCGATGCGGTGCAGCGCGTCCTGCGTGTGGCCCTCGAAGCGCATCACCAGCACCGGCGTCGTGTTGCTGGCGCGGATCAGGCCGAAGCCGTCGGGCCAATCGACACGCACGCCATCGATCGTGTTGACTTCGGCGCCGTTGAACTTCAGCCGGCCATCGGCAACGCGCGCTTGCAGCTCGGTCACCATGCGGTGGTGCTCGCCCTCTTCGCACGGCACGTTCAGCTCCGGCGTGTTGAAGCTGGTCGGCAAAGCGTTAAGCACCTTGCTCGGGTTTTTGCTGCGCGACAAGATTTCGAGCATGCGTGCCGCGCAGTAGGTGGCATCGTCGAAGCCATACCAGCGCTCGCCGAAAAAGATGTGGCCGCTCATCTCGCCGGCAATCGGCGCTTTCAACTCGGCCATCTTGGCTTTGATCAGTGAATGTCCAGTTTTGTAGATCATCGGCTTGCCGCCGGCAGCGCGAATCGCCGGCGCCAGGCGCTGCGTGCACTTGACGTCGTAGATCACCGTGCCGCCGGGGTTGCGTGAAAGCACGTCGGTCGCCAGCAGCATCAACTGGCGGTCGGGGTAGATGATCTGGCCGTCCTTCGTGACGAGGCCCAGGCGGTCGCCGTCACCGTCGAAGGCGATGCCGAGTTCGGCGTCGGTACTTTTCACACGCGCGATCAGCTCGGCCAGGTTCTCCGGCTTGCTCGGGTCCGGGTGGTGGTTCGGAAAGTCGCCATCGACTTCGGAGTACATCTCGTCGACGGTGCAGCCGAGCGCGCGCAGGATGTTCGGCGACGAGGCGCCGGGAATGCCATTGCCAGAATCGACGACGATCTTCATCTTGCGTGCCAGCTTGGCGTCACCCGCGATGCGCGCTGTGTATTCGGCGCCAATGTCCATCTTCGCAGTGCGGCCCTTGGCCTTGACGTAGTCCTCGGCCTCGATGCGCGCCTTCAGACGCTGGATCTCGTCGCCGTAGATCGCGCGACCGGCCATCACCATCTTGAAGCCGTTGTAGTCCTTCGGGTTGTGGCTGCCCGTGACCTGGATGCCCGAGCGGCACCCATGCTTGCCACGCGTGGCGGCCACGTAATACAGCATCGGTGTCGTCACCGGCCCGAGATCGACCACGTCGAGGCCCGTCGAGGCCAGGCCCTTCATCAGCGCAGCCACGAGTCCTGGGCCCGACAGTCGCCCGTCGCGGCCGACCGCCACTGCCTTCTCGCCGGCCTTGACGGCTTCGGAGCCAAAGGCCCGGCCCAGATGCTCTGCAAAGGTCTCGTCGATGGTCTGGCCGACGATGCCACGGATGTCATAGGCCTTGAAGATCGAGGCGGCAACTTGCATAGGGGTTCTCCTTTTTCTCGCGACGATTGTAGGCAGGCGGGTGCGTGCGCCTTGCGATCCGTCGCCTCGGCTGTCGATCCGTCGGCGCAGTCGAATGCCATTGTGGCCGCCTGCCTACACTGGCCGTCCATGATGTTCCCGCTCGACCGCGCCACGCTCACCGCGTCCTGGCGTTCCTGGTACGCCAACGACCTGCGGTGCGTCGGCCCAGCTTGGCTGCAACTCGTCTGGACCTTCATCTTCAGCTGCGCCGTCGGGCTGATTTTCTTCACGCTCGGCATGTCGTTTGCCATCGTTGGCGGTGGCCGCTGGCCCCCTGGCGACGTGCTGCTGCGCTGGCTCTGAGCAGCTCTGGCGAGCGCGCTGACGATCGGCTTCACGATCCATGCGCTGTTCGCACTCTTCGGACGTCTGATTGGCGCAGAGCGCATTCGCAGCTTCGGCGCCAAGCGCCGCGGTCTGTTCTTCGTCGGCGTACCGCTGCTTGGCGTGGCCATCGGCTGGTCGCTCCAATCCTGGCTCCTCAGCAGCAGTGGCAACTTTGGCTTTGACGATCCCGGCACGGTGCTGAAGTTGATCGTCGTCACGCTGGTGATCACGATGCATTTCGATGCGAAGGCGCGCGAGACCGAAGCCGACAAGCGCGCGGCCGAGGCCCGGCTGCGTCTTTTGCAAGGGCAAATGGAGCCGCACTTCATGTTCAACACACTG
>JANOEG010000412.1:0-1738 GCA_031413095.1 Burkholderiales bacterium
ACCTTGATGCCGGTGGCTTTTTCAAACGCAGCGGCCATCGGCCGGCACCACTCTTCCTGCACGCTGCAATAGAGCAGCAGCTCACCTTGACCTTGGGCCAGCGAGGGCGCGCCGGCGACGGCAAGCAGGCTGGCGAGCAGCGTGTGGCGTACAGAGGTCTTCATCGTTGTGTCTCCTACGGTGTCATGTCACGGGAATGCCGGCCAACGCCGCCAGCGGCTCGGCGAGCGCAGCATTGGTGGCCAGGATGGGGTTGCCGGCGAGCAGCCCGTCACCGGCAAAAAAATCGTTGATGCGCCCGCCGGCTTCGGCCACGAGCAGCAGGCCTGCCGCGCAGTCCCAACTGTTGATGTGCAGCTCGGCATAGCCTTCGGTGCGGCCCGCGGCCACGTCGGCCAGACCGAGCGCGCCCGAGCCGGCGCGGCGCACCGCGCAACCGGCGCTCAGCATGCGGTCGAACAGCGCCACATAGTCGACCTGTGGCACGCGCAGCGACCAGCCGCATTCGACGGTCGCGCCACCCATCGCGGCGATCGGGCTCACGGCCAGGCGCCGTGTGGCGCCGTTCTCATCGAGCCACGCGCCTTCGCCGCGCGCTGCCCAGTACAGACGATCGTGGCTCGGGTCGTGCAGCGCACCGATCGCCGGTACCTTGTGGTGCAGCACGCCGATCGACACGCAGTAGTGGGCGATGCCGCGCGCGTAGTTGGCGGTGCCGTCGATCGGGTCGATGATCCAGAGGAACTCGGCACTCGCCACATCGGCGCTCGCGCCGTCTTCTTCGCCGAGCACGGCGTCGTGCGGGAAGGCTTGGCCGATGCGCTCGCGAACCACGCGCTCGACCTCGCGGTCCATCGCCGTGACTTCGTCGTGGCGGCCCTTGGCCGGCAACAGCGCCGCACGCCCGAACGTGCTGTGCGCCAGGCGGCCGGCGTCGGCGGCGAGGCGGCGGCAGAAATCGAGGCGGGCGTTGTCGCTCATGAGGCGGCCCATGCTAGAGCCTGCGGCACGGGCGGTGAACGGGAGGAACCCGCGCGGTGTCTCGCGGCGTCTACTCGGGCTGCGCGCCGGGTACCCACTGGTCGTAGTCCACCAGCGCGCCGGTCATGACGCCGGACTCGGCACTGAGCATGTAGCTGATGAGCCCGGCCAGCTCGTCGGGTTTGGCCAGTTGCCCCATCGGCCGACCCGCTTCGGCCTTTGCAAGCCAGTCGTCCGGCGCGGCGTGCGCTTTCTGTTGGATCGCATGTTCGCCCGGCGTGTCCATCCAGCCGGCCATCACGCCGTTGCAGCGGATGCGTTGCGCGCGAAAAGACTGCGCCACGTTCTTTGTCAGGTTGGCCAGCGTCGCTTTCGAAGCCGAGTAGGGCACGAGGAAGGACTGGCCGCAATGCGCGGACTGCGACAGGATGTTGACGATGCTGCCCGGTGCCTTTCGTTCGAGCAGGTGGCGCACCAGCGCCTGCATCAACAGGAAGGGCCCACGCGCGTTGGTGTCCATCTGCTGCTGCCACATCTCCAGCGTGGTATCGAGCAGCGTGCCGCGATCGGTGGTGGCCGCCGAATTGACGAGCGCATTGACGATGCCCAGGTTGGCGATCGCGGTGGCCATCAGGCGCGCGCAGTCGTCGGCATTGGCCATGTCGGCCGGCACGAAGGTGCATTCGGTGCCGAGTGCGCGCACCTCGGCGGCGGCCGCTTCGCCGAGGGCCGCGCGCCGGCCGCCGATGACGATGCC
>JANOEG010000413.1:0-2645 GCA_031413095.1 Burkholderiales bacterium
GCGCCGCGGGCGTCGGCTGGGAAGAAAACGACGGCACCGCCGACACCGCGCCGAAGCCGCTGGCCGGCAAGACCTTCGTGCTCACCGGTTCGCTGCCGACGCTGGAGCGCGAAGACGCCAAGGCGTTGATCGAAGCCGCCGGCGGCAAGGTCTCGGGCTCGGTGTCGAAGAAGACGCACTATGTCGTCGCCGGTGAGGCCGCGGGCAGCAAGCTCGACAAGGCGCGTGAGCTCGGGGTGCAGATCATCGATGAAGCAGCGCTGCGGGCTTTGATCGAGGTGACGTCGTGAGCATGCCGCTTCTCGTGAATAGGGACACGCCGCTTCTCGGCGTGGACCTCGGCGGCACCAAGATCGAGATCGCGGCGCTGTCGCGTGACGACGGGCGCTTTCTGTTGCGCGAGCGCGTGGCCACGCCGCGCGGCGGTTACGACGCGGTGCTGCAAGCCGTGGCCGCACTCGTTCGCAGTGCCGAATCGACACTCGGCGCTTCGGACTTGCCGCTCGGCATCGGCATCCCGGGGTGCATGTCACCGGCCACCGGCCTGGTCAAGGGCGCGAACTCCACGGCGCTCAACGGCCGCGCGCTCGACCGCGACTTGCAACAACTGCTCGGGCGCCCGGTGCGTGTCGACAACGATGCCAACTGCCTGGCCGCCAGTGAGGCCGTCGATGGTGCTGCGGCGGGCGAGCGCGTCGTCTTCGCGGTGATTCTCGGCACGGGCGCCGGCGCCGGTGTGGCGGTCGATGGACGCGCATGGGTGGGCCATCAAGGCATCGCCGGCGAATGGGGTCACAACCCGGCACCACTCGTTGAAGGCGACGAAGGTCTGGCGCGCCTGCGCTGTTGGTGCGGCCGCGGCGAGTGCAACGAGACGCTTCTGTCCGGTCCTGGCCTTGCGGCCGATCATGCGCGCCACGGTGCTGCCGCGATCGACGCGCAGGCCATCGTCTCCGCCGCGGCTGCGGGCGACGCTGCGGCGCAGGCCAGCCTCGAGCGCCATGGCGAGCGCCTCGCGCGCGCGCTCGCCCAAATCATCAATGTCCTCGACCCGTCGGCCATCGTGCTCGGCGGCGGCATGAGCAACATCGAGGCGCTGTACGCCGATGTGCCCCGCCGCTGGACGGGCCATGTGTTCTCCGACACCGTGACCACGCCGCTGCTGCGCGCCAGGCATGGTGACTCTTCCGGTGTGCGCGGCGCCGCGTGGCTGTGGCGTTAACCTTCGCATCACGATGACCATCCGCGAAATTCTGAAGATGGGTGATCCGCGCCTGCTGCGGATCGCACCGCCTGTCCAGGCCTTCGACACGCCCGAGCTGCGGGCCTTGGTCGTTGATTTGTTCGACACCATGGAAGCCGCCAACGGCGCCGGCCTCGCGGCGCCGCAGATCGGCGTCGATCTGCAGGTGGTGATTTTTGGTTTCGCCAGCAACCAGCGCTACCCGGACGCGCCGCCGGTGCCGCTGACGGTGCTGTGCAATCCGGTCATCGAGGCCCTGGGCGATGCGTTGGAAACGGGCTGGGAGGGTTGCCTGTCGGTGCCCGGCCTTCGCGGCGAGGTGCCGCGCCACTCGCGCATCCGCTACCGCGGTTTCGACCCGACCGGCCAGCCGATCGAGCGCGAGGCCGAGGGCTTCCACGCCCGCGTGGTCCAGCATGAGTGCGACCACCTGATTGGCCGCCTGTACCCGACGCGCATGACGGATCTCACGAAACTCGGTTTCACCAGCGTCTTGTTCCCTGAGCTGGACCCGGCATCGGACGACTGAAACGTAAAGCAACGTCAAGTTCGTCGGCGCGGCCCATGCTTGCGGCGTTGTCCCGGCCAAGGCGCATGGGAAACACCGGCGCCGCAAGAGGAGCTGATATGTCATCCGCCGTCTCGCAGATTCCCTCAGCCAAGCGTGCATTGCACAGCCTCGTCGCGCTGACCCTCGCTTTCCTGGCCTTGGCCGCCAGCAGCGCCGCCTGGGCCGATCCGCCGGGGCGCGTCGGCCGCATCGCCGAAACCGACGGCAACGTCTGGTTGTTCGACGACGAGCAGGGCGAGTGGGTGCAGGCCCGTCGCAACCGGCCTGTCACCGAGGGTGACCGCATTTCTGTCGAGCAGGGCGGCCATGCAGAAGTCCAGATCGGCGCTGCCACGCTGCGCCTGGACGGCGCCACCGACGTCGAATTCACGCAGCTGGACGACGCCCGTGTGCGCGTGCGCCTGCACGGCGGCAGCGTGGCCCTGCGCGTGCGCGGCGGCGAGTCGGCGCGCGAGTTCGCGGTGGTCACCGAAGAGGGCCGCTACGAGCCGCTGCGCCCGGGCCACTACCGCGTCGACGTGCGCCAGAACAGCAGCCTCGGCGAAACCATGGCTGGCGCGATGCGCTTCGAGGCCAGCGACAGCGTGTTCACGCTGAACGACGGCCAGCGCGCCGAGTTCTGGCAGGAGCGCGGCGTCACGAATTACGCCTGGACCTCGCAGAGCAGCGATCGCTTCGGCGAGTGGGTGGCGCGACAAGACCGCGAAGACACGCGCGATCGCAACCGCTATGTCTCCAGCGAGATGACCGGCGCCGAAGACCTCGACCGCCACGGCCGCTGGGACCGTCACCCCGAGTACGGCACGGTCTGGTATCCGACGGTGGTGGCCG
>JANOEG010000414.1:0-17433 GCA_031413095.1 Burkholderiales bacterium
TCGTCGATGTAGTAGCTTTGCCCGGTGCCGACGGTGCCCAGGTCGGGCAGGAGCACGAAGAAAGTGTAGGCCTTCGTCGGGTCGACGTTGTTGAAGACCCAGGTCAGGGTCTGCCAGCCGGCGACGACGGCCGTGGTCGGCGAGGCCTCGCCGGTACCCTGGTTTTCAGCGAACTCGACCTTGGCGACCATGCGCACGCCGGCCGTCGGCGAGTAGACCCGCGCCGTGATCGTCTTGCGCGTGGCCGTCAAGGGGATCGGCGCCGTCGTCACGAAGGCGCCGGCAAACACCTCGCCGCCGGGCCGGGTGATCTTCATCGCATTGCCATTGCCGCCAGCCGGGCCGGCTTCCGCGACAACGCTCGCACCGCCGAAGTTACCAAGGTTCAGCGGTGGGTTCTCCTCGAAGGTGGCCAGGACCGTGCCGCCAGGCGCTGGAGCGGGCGCCGGCGCCGGCGCCGGCGGCGGAGCGGTACCTGCCGGCGCGAGCGCGATGTCGTCGAAGAAGTAGGCCTGTCCCGTGCCGACGGTGCCCAGGTTGGGCAGGATCGTGAAACGCGTGTAGGACTTGGTCAGGTCGACGTTGTTGAAGACCCAGGTCAGCGTTTGCCAGCCCACAACGACGGCTGTGGTGGGCTGCGTGTCGCCGGTGCCCGCGTTGTCGGCGTACTCGGCCTTGGCAACCATCGGGATGCCGGCAGTGGGCGAGTACACGCGTGCCGTGATTGTCTTGCGCGTGGCCGAGAACGGAATCGGCGCGGTCGTCACGAAGGCCCCGGCAAAGACGTCACCGCCCGGGCGGGTGATTCGCAAAGCCTTGCCGCTGCCGCCCGCGGGGCCGGCTTCGATGGCGTAGCCGGCGCCACCGAATTCGACGATTGCAGGTGGGGTGGCTTCGTCGAATGTGGCGAGGACGGTTCCATCCGGAGCGGGCGCGGGCGCGGGAGCCGGGGCGGGGGCAGGAGCCGGGGCCGGGGCCGGGGCCGGGGCGGGGGCGGGCGCCGGTGCAGCCGCACCCAACGGCGGCGGTTCGGCATCGCCGCCGCCGCAGGCGCTCAACAGCAAGCATGCCGCCATGGCGGCCGCGGAGAACTGGACCGGCTTCGAAACTTGGCTCATGGCGAATCTTTCAGTACGGAGTCGAGGTGACATCGGTGTCACGGAACGGATGGTGGGCAAAGATGAAAGCGCTTTCACGCAGCATAGGGTGCACGGATGGCCTTGACAATGGGGTGCCCCCTATCGGTTTCCCTTAGCAGCGGCGGCCCGGCTGCCGCGCAACTTGCCTTGGTGCGGCCTCCAGCCGGGCGTTCACTGCGCACGCTCCAGCGTGCCGGGGGCCACTGTCAAGCTCTTGCCGTCGCTGAAGCGCACCGTCATCGGGGCCTTGCCGGCGTTGAAGGCCAGGTAGGTCTTGCGCCCATCGGGCCGGCGGAACACCGAGTACAGCGTCGTGTTGGCGGTGACGCTGAAATCGGGCGTGCCCATCTCGTCCAGGCTCAACAGCCAGTGCAGCGTGTGGGTGCGGGTCTCACCGAGTTCGATGCTGCCAAAGCGGTCCCACATCGCCAACGCCGCGGTGGGGTCGGCCAGCGCCAGGTACTTGGCAAAGATGTCCTGCCAGCCGTCCTTGGGGAACTCGTTGTAGTTCTTGCCGCGCGCCAGGAACTTCTTGCTGTCTTCCGGCAGGGTGCCCTCGTTGCGCTTGACGTAGGCCGGGTCGCGCCCCAGGTAGGTCGAGAACTGTGCCATCGGCAGCAGGTTGATGCCCTTGATCTGGCGCGGCTCATCGGTCCACCACGTGTTGTGGGCGTACTTGCCACCGAACACCATGCTCACCTCGACGTCCTTGTACTCCGGCGGGAAGACGAGGCCGTGGATGTCGAACCAGTAATGGTTGATGGCATTGGCTTCTGTCGTGTACAGGTAGATGCCAAGGTCGCGCAGCTCGCGGTTGCCGGTGACCTCGCCCCACATGATCAGGCCGGCCCAGGCGTTGAGCGCCTCCGACGACGACTCCTGGTTGTTGCCAAACCCGCCGTCGCCCAGCCCGCCGGCCCAGGAATGGCCTTCATAGGTGTCGAAGTTGCGCAGGTAGGGAAACTCGGCGCTGCCGCGCTTGGTGTTGGCGATGTCAGAAACCAGCAGTTCGACCATGCCGCCCCACTTGTCGGGTGCAGCCCAGGCCGGGTCGCGCATGGCGACCTCGGCGGCCACGCGGATCCAGTAGCCGTAATGGAAGTGGTGGTCGTTCATCTGCTCGACCGAAAAGAACTCATCCGGATAGGCCACCACCGTGCCCAGCCCCTTGTCGTAGAAGAAATAGCTCTTGCTGGGGCCGGTGAAGAAGAACTCCATGCGCTCCTTGACCAGCTTGAGCACCTGATCGCGGCCCTCCAGGTCACCCTGCTGTTCGGCCACCGCGGCCAGCTGCGAAGCGCGCGAGATGCCCTTGCCCTGCCAGTAGATGCTGGTGCGCCAGTTGTCGTTGTTCTCGCGGCCAGGAATCAGCTCACGGCGCTTGCGCAGGTCGGTCTTGAGCAGGTCGTTGAACTCGGCCAAGCGCGGGCCTTCCTTCAGGCCCGGCCAGTGCGGCACGAAGCCTTGGTAGGTGAGTTCCGTCTTGAACTCCGCCGCGGCCAGCAGCCGGATCTTGCCGCGAATGCTGTCGTAAGACGCGCCGAGCTTGCTGGCCACCAACGGATTGTTGAACCACTGGTGCGGGTACAGGCCGATCAACGGGCCGTTGTCGGCCCCCTCCATCACCTTGGTGGTGACCTGGAAAGTCGTCTCGACCTTGCTGGTGGCAGGGTCGAAACGCCAGCCGGCCCGCGTGTCCTGCACGAAGGCGTAGGCGTGACGGCTGAACAGCTGCAGGCTCTCGGCCTTGGCGTCCGGCAACGCCGCTGCAGAAAAGTAGCCACTGCCCGCGGGCAAACGGGCAACCCATTCGCTCGGCGAAACCTGCTCCCAGCGCACGCCGGTGGGGCCGAACACGGCGTAGGCCTTGCCCTTGACGGTCAAGCCCAGCACACGCGCGTCGGCACCGGCATCCAGGCGCTCGGCGGGCGCCGGCAGGCGGATGCGCACGTCGCCCCGCGACAGCTTGAAGTACACAAAGGGGCTGGCATGGGCCACCGTGGCCAGCAGCTCGTCGGCCCCTCGCGCCATGGAGATGTCGATCGCCCAGTCCGACACCTTGGCCAGCTTGGCCGGCTCGGGCTCGAAAGCGACGGGCGAGAACACGATGGCGTCGCGGTGCGGGTAGTGAACCTCGACGTCTCGCCGCTCGGTGGGCACGATTTCCTTGCTGGCCAGCGCCATCTCGAAGCCCGCTGGTGCTGCCTTGACGGTCAGCGGATGCGGGAAGAGCGCTTCGGGCTTGTTGGGGAAGAAGATCAGCGCCGAATACCACTGGCTGGTGGGCGCTGCCTGCGCGAGCATGGCCGCTGTGCGCCCCGGCGCGCGCGGTGGGGCCTTGTCGCTGCCCTTGGGTGCCGTGAAGTAGCCGCCCGCACCCACCTTGACAGGTTGCGCCGCGGAGCTGAGGGCCACGCCCAAGCCCATGAGCAGCGCCAGCTTGCACGCATGGATCAGATTCATGCCCGGTTCCTTCTTGCGGCTGTTGGATGCCGCGGGCCGAAATCATATTGAAATCGCTTTCAACGTGCACCCACAGGATTACCCGTAGAAGATGCGTTCACGGCCTCGATCGAAAGGCTCGACAGGCAGGCGGCGCCGCCAATGCAGCGCCTTGGCGCAGGCAGCCAGCCAGCATTGGCGCGACGGCGACGCGAGCGGGGGAAAACACGGGGGTCACGAAGGTTGACTGGCGCGGGCTTTTTCCGTTACGCTTTTGAAAGCGATTTCACGCACATCTGGCGCCCCCACCATGAACATCGAATTCAACCTGGCGACATCTGCAGCTCGAAGGCTCGGCCTTGATGCCGGCACGGCCCGCCGTCGCGGCCTGCGCGTGGCGCTCGCGGCCGCTGCGCTGTCGGTTTGCACTATCAGCCAGGCGCTCGACTTCGGCCCCTTCAGCTTGAACGGCTTCGCCAAGGCTGAAGTGAGCCGTGCCAGCAAGGTCTGCGGCGGCGGCCCCGTCAACAACCTGAGCACGGTGGGCGACCCAACCTCGTCGGCCTGCCAGTTGTTCCCGGGCGAAAACCGGGAGCGTCCCTGGGCCGATGCATTGGTGCTCGGGCGCGAGTACGGCAGTCGCAACGGCCACATCACACTGGCCCAGCCCTACCTCGGCGTCAAGTTCGACCTGCCCCGAGGCTTCAAGCTTCAGGGCCTGGTCAGCCAACGCTGGCGCGACGGCAAGATCGACATTCCGGGCATTTGGTACGAGAAGAACATCGCTCTCAGCCACGAGGACTACGGCAGCATTCGCATTGGTGCCTTTCCGACACGCTCGTGGGGCTTTGCCGACTACCCCTTCGCCGGCGACTTCGGCGGCGGCGACACCTGGGCCTCCACCGGTGCCGGCTACGGCCTGAACACCAAGGCCATCCGCTACACCGCGCGCACCCTGGACGTGCTCGATGGTGACCTGGTGCTGGAAGCGACCTGGGACCGCGGCAACACCTCGTTCAAGCGCAACAAGCCGCGCTTCCTGGAGTTGTGGGCCAGGTACTACCGCGGCGATCTGAAACTCGACGCGATGTACCAGGACACGCGCAACGGCCCGCCCGTGGCCTGGGGCCACGCGCCCTTTACCGGCGTGTTCTACGACGCCAAGTACGACAGCAAGATCGGCAGCTCGGGCCAGAGCATTGCGATGCTGATGGCGCGCTACCCGATCAATTCGAGCTTCGAAGTCGGTGCCGGCGTGCGCCACAACCGCTGGAGTGGCGCCTACGCCGTGTGCATCGACTTCATCGACGGCGAGTGCCGCTGGAACAACTTCTTCAACGTCGACTACCTAGGCAAGGACGCCAAGGGCGTGCTCAGCCCGGGCTACGCCGTGACCACGAACGACTTCACAGCCGGCGTGCGCTACGTCAACGGCCCCTGGAGCGCCAGCACCGGCCTGGTCTACCTGAGCAAGGCCAGTACCAACAACCCGGTTGAGCGCGGGCAGAGCAACTCGCTGCTGCGGGGCTCGATCGGTGGCGGCTACAACTTCGGCAAAGGTCTTGAGGTTTCTGCCGGGTTCAGTGCCTCGGCATACGGGCAGCAGCCCCAGACCTGGGGCTGCAATATCCTGACGAATCGCCCGGCCGGCAGCTGCACGCTGGGGCCCCGATCGGTGCCGGACAACAACGCCGCAGGCGGCGACGCGCGCGTCAGCCGGTACAGCAACGGGGTCTCCGTCGGCCTGACCTACTCGTTCTGAGGCACACATGATGAAGACAGCTCAAACAGTGCGTGCCTCGTTGCGCGTTTCCCCTTCCGCCTGGCTGGCGGCCCTGGTCCTGGGCGTGGCGGCCGTGCTCGTGGCCTGCGGCGGCGGCGGCACGGTGCCGGCCACGCAGCCCGGCGGCGTGCGCGCGCTGCCTTCGGACTACGGCACCCGCAAGGCGGTGGCCTACTCGCCCTTCCGCGGGGCCAACCCGGATATTGCCGCCCAGGTCGTCACGCGTGACAACGTTCTTCAGGACCTTGGGCTTCTGGCGCAGGGCGGCTTCACATTGATCCGGACCTTCGACAGCTCGCTGCCGTATGTGCGGCTGACGCTGCAGGCGATCCGTGACAACCGCATCGACATGAAGGTGCAACTGGGCGTCAAGCTGTACGCCACGTTCGGCACCGGCGCTGAACTGGCCAAGAATCTGGCGCTCAACGACGCCGAAGTTGCGGCCGGTATCCAGCTTGCGAACGAGTTCAAGGACATCGTCGTCTCGATTGCCGTCGGCAACGAGACTCTCACCTCCGGCACGGTCAAGCTCGACCAGATGGTGGCCTACCTGAACACGGTGCGCGCCAACGTGACACAGCCGATGACCACCGGCGAGTACTGGGACGGCTACTGCGGCCTGCGCGGCGCCGGTCCGAGAAAAGGCGAGGGCATGCCGTCCACCAACGCCAACCTCATCGACTTCGCGTCGATCCACGTCTACCCGATCCTGCAGGCCGACGCCGACGCCTTCGCCGAACCCTGGGACTCCGAGCAGCAGGCCGCGCCCGAAGCGCTCCGTGCCGTGGCGATGATGGACGCGGCGATCGCGTTCGCCCAGGAGAACTTGGCCTGCGTGCGCAAGTACCTCGACGGCAAGGGTCACGCCAACATGCCGATCGTGGTCGGTGAAACCGGATGGCAGACCGTCCCCACCGGCAACCTGACCTACCTGCACCACCCGGTCAACCAGAAGCTGTACTACGACCGCCTGCTGGCCTGGGCCGACAAGAGCAAGAACCCCAACGGCCCCGTCAACATCTTCTATTTCTCGGCCTTCGATGAGCCTTGGAAGGTGTTCCAGGTGCAGGGCTACAACGAGGACAACTGGGGCCTGTTCAACGTCCAGCGCCAAGCGAAGTACGCGATACAGAACCTGTACCCGGCGAGCCAGTGGGCGCCCGGCAGCTTCACGCTGACCGACGCGACCTTCGCACCCACGGTGGTGTCCGAGGTGATCAGTGCCAACCGTTACACGGTCTACGCCGATGCCATGACGCCAGGAGAGCAGCGGGCCCCCGCCGCGCAATGGTTCGGGTTCGACGACCCGGCGAATGCGTTTGTTGGCGAGGGCAACGATGCCGCGCTCGCAGCCGAGGGTCCTCACTTCCTGGAAATCGGGCCCGAACCCAAGACAGAAGTCGGCAAGGACTACGGCTGGGGTGCGTTGGCGACCAAAACGCCGCGGGTCGACCTGGGCCAGTTCCAGGCTACCGGCAGGCTGAACTTCAGCATAAAGACCACCTACCCCGGCAAGCTGATGTTCGGCTTCGACACGCCATCGGCTGGCGCGGTCTACGTGGTCGCCAGCAACACCAACGCCGACGGCTACGGCTACGTCAACGACGGCACATGGCGCCAGGTGTCGATACCGATCAGCGCCTTCACTGCCGCGGGCGGCAAGTTCGACCTCACCAGGGTGACGAGTACGCTGGTGGTGGCCGACATCTACGACAAGACCGGCAATGCCAAGGGCAGCAAGGTCAAGGTCTTCATCGACGCGGTTTACTGGTCCAAGTAGATGGCAGGTGGCCCGTCTCTGCGAACGGCAGACGGGCCGACCTCAGCACCGCCGGATCACCGCGCCACGCCCGTGCAACACCTCACGCAGCGCCTGCACCTGCCGCATCGCGCCGTGGCGATGGTGCTGGCGTGTGAGGCCGGCATTCGCCAGCCGCTGCCCAATGGCCGCCGCGCCGCGCCGGCGGCGCATTTCGGCGGCAAGTTCCGCACCGTCGATTTCGCGCTGTCGAACTGCCTGAACTCGGGCATCCGCCGCGTTGGCGTGATCACACCGTACAAGAGCCACAGCCTGCAGCGCCACCTCGAGCGCGGCTGGGCCCACCTGAAGAGCGATGCCAACCCGTTCGTCAACCTGCTGCCGGCCAAGCGGCCGAAGGACGACGAACATTGGCCCTGCGGCACGGCCGACGCAATGGCCCAGCACCAGGACATCCTCGACAGCTACCTCGCCGAGTACGTGCTGGTGCTCGGCGGTGAGCACATCTACAAGATGAACTACGCGGCGATGCTGGCCGACCATGTGGCCAAGGGTCGCGAGTGCACCGTGGCCTGCATCGAAGTGCCGCGCGAGCAGGCGCGCGCCTGCCGCGTGCTTGTCGTCGACGGGCAATGGCATATCACCGGCTTCATCGACTGCCCCGACGAGCCGCCCTGCGTGCCCGGCAGCACCGACCGCTCGCTGGCCAGCATGGAGGTCTACATCTTCAATGCCAGGTACCTCCACGCCGAACTGGCGCGCGTGCGTGCCGACCCGGCATCGCGCCACGACTTCGGCACCGACATCATTGCTTGCGCGGTGCGCAGCGGCAATGCAGCGGCGCACCCCTTCGCGCAGAGCTGCGTGGGCACCGCGCCAGGCGCCGCGCCCTACTGGCGCGATGTCGGCACGATCGACGCCTACTGGGAAGCCAACATCGACCTCACGGCCGCCGATCCGCTGCTCGACCTGTACGACACGCATTGGCCGATCCGCACGAACCATGCGGAACTGGCGCCGGCCAAGTTCATGCACAACGAGCCCGACCGCCGCGGCATGGCCGTCGAATCGCTGGTGGCCGGCGGCAGCGTGATTTCGGGCTCGGTGCTGCGCTCAGTGCTGTTCTCGTCGGTGCGTGTGCACTCGTATGCCAGTGTCGAGTGGTCGGTGCTGTTGCCGGAGGTCGATGTCGGGCGCCACGCGCGCTTGCGCCGGGTGGTCGTGGAGCGCGGCTGCGCGATCCCGCCCGGCCTGGTGGTCGGCGAAGACGCAGTGGCCGACGCCGAGCGTTTCATCCGCACCGACAACGGCATCACGCTGATGACGGCCGAGCGGCTCGCCCGCCTGGCGACCTGACCATGCGCTGCTTCCTGACCGCACGCGACAGCGATGCGCGTCTGACCGAGCAGGCCCCGCTCGAGCCCTGCGCTGCGAACATCGATCTGCCGGTATTGCTGGTCAACACCGAACGCCGCTTCCAGACCATGCAAGGCTTCGGCGGTGCTTTCACCGAGGCCGCCGCGGTAACCTGGCAGCGCCTGGGTGAAACCCGCCGCGAGCAACTGCTGCGCGACTACTTCGACCGCGACGCCGGCCACGGCTACACGCTGTGCCGCGTGCACATGAACAGCTGCGATTTCGCGCTCGGCAACTACGTCCATGTCGAGGTGCCGGGCGATGTCGAACTGAAGAGCTTCAACATCGAGCGCGACCGCCAGGCCCTGCTGCCCTTCATCCAGGCCGCGCTGCGCGTGGCGGGCCGGCCGATACAGCTGCTCGTCTCGCCTTGGAGCCCGCCGGCCTGGATGAAGAGCAACGGCCAGATGAACCGCGGCGGCAAGCTGCTGCCGCAATACGCCCGAGCCTGGGCGCGCTGCTTCGTGCGCTTCATCCAGGCCTATGAAGCCGAAGGCGTGCCGGTGTGGGGCGTCTCGGTGCAGAACGAACCCGCGGCCTCGCAGACCTGGGACTCGTGCATCTACAGCGCCGAAGAAGAACGCGATTTCGTGCGCGACCACCTCGGGCCCGAACTGGCCAAGGCGGGCCTGGGCCGCATCAGGATCGTGATCTGGGACCACAACCGCGACGTGATGGTCGAGCGCGCCAGTGTGGTGTTCTCCGACGCCGAAGCGGCCAGGTACGTCTGGGGCACGGGCTTCCACTGGTACGGCGAGAACCACTTCGACCATGTGCAACTGGTGCACGACGCCTGGCCCGACAAGCAGCTGCTGTTCACCGAAGGCTGCCAGGAGGGCGGGCCGCACACCGGCTCGTGGGCCCTGGGCGAGCGCTATGGCCGCTCGATGATCAACGACATCAACCGCTGGACGGTGGGCTGGATCGACTGGAACCTGCTGCTCGACGAGAGCGGTGGGCCGAACCATGTCGGCAACCTGTGCAGCGCGCCAGTACTGGCCGACACCGCCGGCGATGCCTTGCTGCACCAGAGCTCCTATTGGTATATCGGCCACTTCGCGCGCTTCGTCCAGCCCGGCGCGCGCCGCGTGCTGTGTGCGGCGTCAAGGCAGGACCTGGAGGCCACGGCCTTCGTCAACCCCGATGGCTCGACCGCCACGGTGGCGATGAACCGCAGCGACGCGGCGATCCGATTCGCGCTGCGCGTGGCGGGCCGGGATTACAGGGCCGAGCTGCCGCCGCGCGCGATGGCCACCTTCGTCGGCGCCGCAGCTACCTGAGCGTGGCGCTGCCCGCCACCCCCGGGCCAGGGGAGGGACGGCCAGGGCGACACCTTGTGGCACCGCTGTAACTATGTAAGGGCAAGGAACTTCTCGGCAAACCGCGGGTAAGTCCTATGAAATAGAGCTGAAAGCGGTTTCATACTGCACGCAGCGATCAACCAGCAGCGACCCGCTGCAAATGAAACCGCGGTCAAAGTTGGAGTCGGCCCGTCGCGCGACTCGGCCATTGGTCCAGCCCCGCAGGTGTTCTGCGGCGGCCTGAGGAGCGGTGGTAGGTCCTTCAGGAGATATCGCAATGTCATTCAAGTCACTTTCCATCGTCGCCGCGGCCGCTCTGGCCCTGTGCGCCGGTGCCGCTCAAGCTCAAGTTGCCGGTCTCGCCAACGGTGGCTTCGAAGAAGCCGCCAACAGCGTCGGCGAATTTGCCAACGGCTGGCAAACAAACAGCGGCGCCGCGCGCAGCTCGGCCGAAGCGCACAGCGGTTCGTACTCGGCGCTGCTGACGATAACGGACGGCAACCCAGGCGGTGTAGGCCTATTCCAGAACTCTGTCGACCATGGCGGCCTGATGGCCGTTGACCCGGCGAACTGGGGCACTGCACCGACACTGAGTTTCTGGATCAAGGGCAACACCAGCGAAACCGGCAATTTGAACTATGCGCTGCGCTATCTCAACGCCAATGGCAACATCCTGAGCACGAATTTCGGATCCCAGACGGTCTGGACCGGCAACACTGTCCGCGACTGGACCCAGATCACCCGAACCCCCAACACGTTGATTCCGGTCAACACGGCAGCGGTGTTCCTGGAAATGACGCTGGCGGCAGGCCCGAGTGGCACGTTCCCGGGCTGTGGCCCGACGGGCAGTTTCTGTAACTGGGGCACGCCCGCGGTCTATGTCGACGACGTGAGCATCACGCTCGCCAACCCAGTCGCTGTCGTTCCGGAACCCGAGTCCTACGCCCTGATGCTGGCCGGCCTGGGCGTGGTCGGCTCCATCGTTCGCCGCCGTCGCCGCTCGGTCTGAGCTTGGCGATTGACCGGACCCCATGAGCACCACGGTGCCCATGGGATCTCTTGTAAATCCTCCGGCGGACGCAGTCCGCCAGAGGCGTTTGGGGAGAATGTTGATGAAACTGCGTTTTAAAACGCTGAGCGCCATCTCGGTCGCGTTGGCGGCGCTGGCGGGCAGTGGGGTGGTGCAGGCCGCGGGCTGCGGCGCCGTCGGCACAGGAGTCAACGTCGGCACCTCGTCGACCTCCGACGTGACGCACAACGGCGCCGATTCCGACGCCTGTGTCATCTCTGCGGTGAATCCGTCGCAAGGCCCGAACGGCAATACGAGCGGCTTCAGCGGCTACGGCGCCTTCGGCACCGGCTGGAACCTGTTGGTCAAGCACGATGTCAATGGCGCCTACGCCGGCGGCAGCTTGGTCAGCAATGGGGTCACGTTCACCAGCACCATCACCGGCATGCCCGGAACCAGTGGCACATGGACCTTGAGCTCGAGCCAGAACGTCACGGCCGACCTGGTGTTCGCGCTGCACGGCTCCAACCGCAGCGGCGCCTTCCTGTTCGGCGCCGAGGCGGTGCCCGGCAGCGGTGGCAACACCTGGGAAATCAACTGGCTGAACAACGGCAACAACGTTCCGAACTACTCGAACATGGTGCTGTTCGTGCGCAATGTGCAGGTTGCAGCGATTCCGGAACCGGAGTCCTATGCGCTGATGCTGGCAGGCCTGGGCGTGATCGGCTCGATCGTGCGGCGTCGTCGCCGCTCGGTCTGATCGTACCCACGCAGCACAACCCTGGGGGCACTTCGGTGCCCCCATTTTTTTGTCGACCGAGTCGGGCCACGATCCGCAATTCGAATTGAACCGGAGAAACCCCATGCTGCGTCTGCACCGCTTGACCACCGCGCTGGCGCTGGCTGTTTCATCGCTCAGCGCCACAGCGCAGACCAGCAACTTCAGCAACTTCACTGGGCTGGCGTCGTCGGTGGCCGCGGGCTCGCTGCCGGAAAGTGCGCCGTTCCAGTTGGCCAACAGCGCCTGGACGCAGTTGTCGATCGCCGACCGCGCCACGCAACTGGCTGCCGGCCAGTTCAACAGCGGCTCCTGGGACATGATCGACAGCAACCGCACCGGCGCCGATGCCGGCCGCTACCTGTTCATGGGCATGGAGACCAGCCAGGCTGGCATCCAGCGCTACGACCGCCTGAACGGCACGATGACGACGCTGTGGAATGCGCCAACACCAGGCGCTGCGGTGAACTTCGACGCCGCGCGCTGGACGCCCTTCGGCACCTACATCACGGCCGAAGAATCGTGGGGCGCGCAGCCGCAGTCTTACGGCCGACTGTTCGAACTGGTCAACCCGATCAGCGCCACGGCCGGCAGCGGCGGCGTGGTGCACGCCAACGCCGTCGCCCGTGTTTCGCACGAGGGCCTGGCGTTCGACAAGAACAACAACCTCTACTACATCGACGAGCTGAACGGCGGCAGCATCTACCGCTACAGCTCGGCCACGCCGAGCAACGGCGCCACCTACTTCAGCGGCGGCACCAACTCGGTGTTGCGGGTCGGTGACGGCAATACCGCCAATGCCACCGGCAGCTTCGACTGGGTGCCCTTCACCAACGCCAGCGGAGCCGGCCTCGCAGGCGCGGTGACCATCACCGACCCGAACGGCGTGACCTCGGTCGACGGCCGCGCGACCACCAGCACCGCGGCCTTCAAGGGCACCGGCTACCAGCGGCCCGAAGACATGGAGATCCAGACGCGGGCCGACGGCACCCAGGTGCTCTACGTGACCGCGACGACTTCTCACACGGTGTATTCGATCAACCTGCAGACGAACCGGATCCAGGCCTTCGTGACCCGCGCGACGATCGACACCGCGACGGGCCTGGCGGTGGGCACGGCCCTCACCAACCCCGACAACATGGCGATCGATGCCGACGGCAACGTGTACATCGTCGAGGACCAGCCGGGTGGCCTGGCGGACATCTGGCGGGCCACGGATGCCGACGGCGACGGCGTGGCCGAGTCGGTCAGCCGCTGGGCTTCGATGTCGACGCAGGGGGCCGAGCCCACCGGGCTGTACTTCGACGTCACCAACCCGAACATCGCCTTCATCAACGTGCAGCACCCGAGCAGCGGCGTGGATCGCCTGATCCAGATCAGCGCCGTGCCCGAGCCCGGGTCTTATGCGCTGATGCTGGCCGGCCTGGGCATCGTCGGTGCCGCTGTGCGTCGGCGTTCATTTCGAACAAGCGCAGGCTGAAACGCCGTGAACCCGCGCTCGAAGTCGGTCTCGCTGCGCGCGTGCGCCCTGGTTGCGTGCGCGACGTTGATTTCATGCGGCGGCGGTGGTGGCGGCAGCAGCGCAGCGCCCACGGTCACTGCGCCTGCGACAGGTTCCCCGATGTATGGGCAGCCCCTGCTGCTGACCGTCAACGGCAGCAACCTCGACCAGAGTCTTGCCGTCACCTCATCGGCGGCCTGCCCTGCTGCGGTACTCGTCAATGCCGCGCCCTTGCTGAGCACGGCCACGACGGCCTATTACCGATGCACCGCGACGGGCGTCGGTGCGGGCAACTTCGTCTTGAAGAGTGCAATCGACGGCAGCACGCTGTCGACGGTGCCTTTCACGGTGCCGCTGCCGCAGGTGACGATGACGATGAGCAACGGCGCCGCAGTCGGTGGCACGCTCGTGGTCACCCTGGCGCCCGACAAGGCGCCGATCACGGTCAACAACTTCCTGGCTTACGTCAACGCCGGCTTCTACAACGACACGGTGATCCACCGGGTGGTGGCCGACTTCGTCATCCAGGGCGGCGGCTACGCGGGGCCGGTCGAGCCGAGCACGTCGCCTGCAGCAACCAAGCCGGTCAATCCGCCGATCCAGCTCGAGGCCAACGTCGGGCTGAGCAACACGCAGTGGACCATCGCGATGGCGCGCACGAATGTGCCCAATTCGGCCACATCGCAGTTCTTCATCAACCTGGCCGACAACAGCGCCACACTCGATGCCAGCCCGCTTCAGGCCGGCTATGCCGTCTTCGGCATCGTCACCGCGGGCACGGACACCGCGACCAGCGCGGCGGCTGCACCCTGCACCTCGACGCCTGTCTCTGGGGCCGGCGACTGCACGCCGATTCCGAACGTGGTGATCACTTCGGCGGTGCAGACCCGGTGACCGCCAGCGGCTCGCGGGCCGCTTAAGGGTAAGCCCGACTCGCATGGCTATTGCCACACCCGCCGGCAGCCCCCATACTCTCATGAAAGCGGTTTCATGCTTGGCTCCGGCGTTCGAAGCGGTGCTGCAAGGTCGCATGTCCCGATGGTCGACATCGGACTCATCAATCAATGTCCCATCGGAGCACAAGCCATGAATCGCCCCAACAAACAGATCCTCCTGCGGGCATGCAGCGCGCTTGCATTGGTGGTGTTGAGTGCCTGCGGCGGCAGTGACGATGCGCCGGCCCAGGCCACCCAGACGATCACGTTTGCTTCGCCGGGCAACCAGGCCTTCGCCGCCACACCGATTTCGCTGGTGGCCACTGCGACCTCGGGTTTGCCGGTGTCCTTCGCTTCAACCACTTCCACCGTCTGTACGCTGAACAATGCGACCCTGACCCTGGTCGGGTTGGGCACCTGCACCGTCAGCGCCAGCCAGGCCGGCAACGCCAGCTACCTCCCCGCCGCACCGGTATCGAACTCCTTCACCGTGGCGATCGGTGCACAAAGCATCACCTTCGTCTCGCCGGGCAACCAGGTGCGGGGCACCACGCCAGCCGCCTTGATGGCGACTTCAACCTCCGGCCTCGCCGTCACCTTTGCTTCCACCACACCCAGTGTGTGCGCGGCAAGCGGCACCACGCTGACACTGCTGGCTGCGGGCACCTGCACGGTCGTTGCCAGTCAGCCGGGCAACGCCAACTACGCCGCGGCCACCGCGGTCCCACGAGAGTTCGAGGTGGCGGTCGCCCTGACTGCGCAGACCATCACCTTCACTTCGCCGGGCAGCCAGGTCATGGGTGTCGCACCGGCGCCGTTGGTGGCGACTTCGACGTCCGGGCTGGCAGTGTCCTTTGCGTCCACCACGCCCAACGTCTGCATGGTGAGCGGCACCACCTTGTCGCTGCTCACCGTCGGTACCTGCACCGTGGCGGCCAGCCAGGCCGGCAACGCGACATTCGCCGCCGCCACCGCGGTCCAGAACTCATTCAGCGTCGTAGCTGCCGCGCAAACCATCACCTTCAACTCACCGGGCAACCAGACCCTGGGCACTGCGCCGCCGGCGTTGGTGGCAAGCTCGACCTCGGGGCTGACCGTGTTGTTGGCATCCACCACGCCAGGCGTGTGCATGGTCAGCGGCAGCACGCTGACACTGGTGGCGGCGGGCACCTGCACCGTCAACGCCAGCCAGGCCGGCAATGGCACCTACGCTGCGGCCGCCGACGTGCCGAGATCCTTCGCCGTCGCGGCTGCGGCGCAGACCATCACCTTCGTGTCGCCGGGCAATCAGACCCTGGGCATCACGCCAGCACCCTTGGTTGCAAGCTCGACGTCGGGCCTGACTGTGGCGTTGGCATCCACCACGGCGGGTGTCTGCACGGTGAGCGGCACGACCCTGACGCTGGTCGCGGTGGGCACCTGCACCGTCAACGCCACCCAGGCTGGCAACGCCACCTACGCTGCGGCAACGCCGCTGCCGCGCAGCTTCAATGTGAGCGCGACGCCGCTGACGCCGCAAACCATCACGTTCACGTCGCCGGGAACGCAGACTCTGCTGACCGCGCCGCCTGCGCTGGCGGCGACCTCGACATCGGGTCTGCCGGTGTCGTTCACGCCCGCCACGCCGAGTGTCTGCACTGTCAGCGGCACCACGCTGACGCTGGTGGCCGTGGGGACGTGCACCATCGACGCCAACCAGGCCGGCAACGGCACCTTTGCCGCCGCCACCACGGTGTCGAACTCCTTCCCGGTGGTGGCTGCCGCGCAGACCATCACCTTTGCGCAGCCTGCCAACCAGACATTGCCCACCGCGTCGGGTCCCCTGGTGGCAACGTCCACATCGACCCTGCCCGTGGCCTTTGCATCCACCACGCCGCTCGTCTGCACGGTCAGTGGCACCACCCTGACGCTGGTGGCGGCAGGCACCTGCACCATCAACGCCAGCCAGGTGGGCAACGCCACCTATGCGGCGGCCACGGTGGTCTCACGGTCCTTCACGGTTGCGGCGGCAGTTGCAACCATCAATGCATTCGCCAACGGCGGCTTCGAGGTTGCCGCCAACGGGGCTGGCGAATTCGCGGACGGCTGGCAGGGAAACCAGACCGTGCCGACGCGCAGCTCGGCCTTCGCGCATAGCGGTACGTACTCGGCGCTGCTCAGCGTCCCGGACGACGGGACCATGGGCAACGGGAGCGGCATGTTCCAGAACTCGGTCGACCACGGTTTACTGATTCCGGTTGCCGCCGCCAACTGGGGCACCTCGCCGACTCTGACTTTCTGGATCAAGGGCAACTCAAGCGAAACGGGCAATTTCAACTATGCGCTGCGTTATCTCGACGGCATCGGCAATATCCTGAACACCGCTGGCGGCGCGTCTGGAGCCAAAACGATCTGGACCGGCAACAGCGTCCGCGACTGGACTCAGATCACCCGGTCGGGCAGCTCAGGGGCCCTCAGCACATTGATTCCGGTCGGAACGACGGCGGTCTTCCTCGAAGTTACGCTCGCTACCGGCCCGACTGGCACGTTCCCGGGCTGTGGCCCCACGGGAAGTTTCTGTGTCTGGGGCACGGCCGCTGTCTATCTGGACGACGTCAGCCTGCCGCTGTTGCCGTAATTTCAAGACCTGCTGTCTGTCACCCCAGAGTCGCTGTTGTCAAAGCAGCAGCGGCTTCGGGTCAGACGCATGCAGCCCGGCGTTCCAAGCCTGCAGCCGCCGATCGAAGAGCGGTTGATTCGCGAACTACCGGGCGCGGTGCCTGTGCCGCAGTAGCCATCCCATGACCCTCCTCGTCACCGGCGGCGCCGGCTTCATCGGCAGCAACTTCGTGCTCGACTGGCTCGAAGCTGTTGGCGAGCCCGTGCTCAACCTCGACGCTCTCACCTACGCCGGCAACCTGCACAACCTGGATGCGCTTAAAGGCGACGCAAGGCACCACTTCGTGCAAGGCGACATCGGCGACCGCGCCCTGATGGACCGCCTGCTGGCCGAGCACCGCCCGCGCGCCATCGTCAACTTCGCCGCTGAGAGCCACGTCGACCGCAGCATCCACGGCCCCGGCGACTTCATGCGCACCAACGTCATGGGCACCTTCACCCTGCTCGAAGCCGTGCGCGCCCACTACAGCAGCCTGCCCGAGCCCGAGAAGACGGCATTTCGCTTCCTGCATGTCTCCACCGACGAGGTCTACGGCTCCCTGGCCCCCGGCGCACCCGCCTTCACCGAGAGCCACCCCTACGAGCCCAACAGCCCCTACTCCGCCAGCAAGGCCGCCAGCGACCACCTCGTGCGCGCCTGGCACCACACCTACGGCCTGCCGGTGCTGACCACCAACTGCTCCAACAACTACGGCCCCTACCACTTCCCCGA
>JANOEG010000415.1:0-5653 GCA_031413095.1 Burkholderiales bacterium
GATCGACCTCGCCGGCCTCCATCATCGCGACGAGCTGCTCGCGGTTGCCGACGACGCGCAGGCGCACCTCGATGCCCGGGTGCTCTTCGTGAAAGCGCGCCAGCAAGTGCGGCACGAAGTACTTGGCGGTGCTGACGATGCCGATCGTCAGCAGGCCGTGGTCGAGGCGCTTGAAGCGCGCCATCGCATCGTCGGCCTGCTTCAGATCGGCGAGCAGGCGTCGCGCATGCACGAGGAAGTACTCGCCGGCGGTGCTCATCGAAACCTGCCGACCGTGGCGCTCGAACAGCGCCAGACCGACTTGCGTTTCGAGCTCCTTGATCTGCATAGACACGGCCGGCGGCGTGAGGTGCAAGGTGTCCGCGGCGCGAGCCATGCTGCCCTGTTGCGCCACCTCGGTGAAAACCCGCAATTGGCGGAACGTGATGTTCATAGGTCAGCAAAACCTTATCGGTGAGCAAACAAAGCCTGACTTTTCCTTAAGTCGTTGCGAACCTACATTTTCAGTCATCGATCGTCAAGCAACCCTTCCAGACAAGGAGACCGTGTGAACAAACCTGCCGATGACGCCATCATCACCGACGGCAAGAAGCGCTACAGCGCCGGTGTGCTCAAGTACAAGCAGATGGGCTACTGGCAGCCCGACTACGTGCCCAAGGACACCGACGTCATCGCCATGTTCCGCATGACGCCGCAGGAAGGCGTCGACTCGGAAGAGTGCGCTGCAGCCGTGGCCGGCGAATCCTCCACTGCCACCTGGACGGTGGTGTGGACCGACCGCCTGACCGCCTGTGATCTTTACCGCGCCAAGGCCTACCGCGTTGATACCGTGCCCAACACCGGGCCGGGCACGAAGACCGAGCAGCAGTACTTCGCCTACATCGCGTATGACCTCGACTTGTTCGAAGGCGGCTCGATCGCCAACCTCACCGCGTCGATCATCGGCAACGTCTTCGGCTTCAAGGCCGTCAAGGCGCTGCGCCTGGAAGACATGCGCATTCCGGTGGCGTACCTGAAGACCTTCCAAGGCCCCGCTACCGGCGTCGTCGTCGAGCGCGAACGCCTGGACAAGTTCGGCCGCCCGCTGCTCGGCGCGACGACGAAGCCCAAGCTCGGATTGAGCGGACGCAACTACGGCCGCGTGGTCTATGAAGGCCTGAAGGGCGGCCTCGATTTCATGAAGGACGACGAGAACATCAACTCGCAGCCCTTCATGCACTGGCGCGACCGCTTCCTGTACTGCATGGAGGCCGTCAACAAGGCGAGTGCGGCCAGCGGCGAGGTCAAGGGCCACTACCTGAACGTGACCGCAGGCACGATGGAAGAGATGTACGCCCGCGCCGAGTTCGCGAAGAGCCTGGGCAGCGTCATCATCATGATTGACCTGGTGATCGGCTACACCGCGATCCAGAGCATGGCGCTGTGGGCGCGCAAGAACGACATGATTCTGCACCTGCACCGCGCAGGCAACAGCACCTACTCGCGGCAGAAGAACCACGGCATGAACTTCCGCGTCATCTGCAAGTGGATGCGCATGGCGGGTGTGGATCACATCCACGCCGGCACGGTGGTCGGCAAGCTCGAAGGCGACCCGATGATGATTCGCGGCTTCTACGACACGCTGCTCGACACGCACACGCCGATGCAGTTGGAGAAGGGCCTGTTCTTCGAGCAGGACTGGGCGTCGCTGAACAAGGTGATGCCGGTGGCTTCCGGCGGCATCCATGCCGGGCAGATGCACCAGTTGCTGACGTATCTCGGCGACGACGTGGTGCTGCAGTTCGGCGGCGGCACGATCGGCCACCCGATGGGCATCCAGGCCGGCGCGACGGCCAACCGCGTCGCCTTGGAGGCGATGGTGCTGGCGCGCAACGAAGGCCGCGACATCTGGAACGAGGGCCCGCAGATCCTGAAGGACGCCGCCAAGTGGTGCTCGCCGCTGAAGGCCGCCATCGACACCTGGGGCGACATCGCCTTCAACTACGAATCCACCGACACCGCCGACTTCGCGGTCACGCCGACCGCGGCCTTCTAAGGAGACACCTCACCATGATGACCAACCACGGCAACCGCGTCACGCAGGGCCAGTTCTCCTACCTGCCCGACCTCACCGACAAGCAGATCACCGCGCAGCTCGAGTACGCGCTGAAGAACAACTGGGCCGTCGGCGTCGAGTACACCGACGATCCGCATCCGCGCAACACCTACTGGGAGATGTACGGCAACCCGATGTTCGACCTGAAGGACCCGGCCGGCATCCTGAAAGAAATCAATGCCTGCCGCAAGACCTTCCCCAACCACTATGTGCGCGTGACGGCCTTCGATGCGACGCAGGGCGTGGAGTCGCCGCGCATGTCGTACATCGTCAACCGGCCGAAGAACGAACCCGGCTTCGGTCTTTCGCGCCAGGAAGTCGCCGGCCGTCAGGTGCAGTACACGGTGCACAGCTACGCCACTGACAAGTCCGAAGGCGAGCGGTACTGAGCGCAGCCATCATGTTCCGCATCGCACCGTCAATACTGTCGGCTGACTTCGCGCGCCTCGGCGACGAGGTGAAGAACGTCATCGCCGCCGGCGCCGACTGGATCCACTTCGACGTGATGGACAACCATTACGTGCCGAACCTGACCATCGGCCCGGCGGTGGCGCAGGCGATCAAGCCGCATTGCGTGCGGGCGGACGGCACGAAGATTCCGCTCGACGTGCACCTGATGGTGCAGCCGGTCGATGCGCTGGCGGTCGCGTTTGCGAGGGCCGGCGCGGACATCGTCAGCTTCCATCCGGACGCGAGCGCGCATGTCGATCGCACGCTGCAGTTGATCAAGGGCGAGGGCTGCCAGGCGGGCCTCGTCTTCAATCCGGCGGCGCCGCTCGACGTGTTGGAGTGGGTCATCGACAAAGTAGATCTGGTGCTGATCATGAGCGTCAACCCGGGCTTTGGCGGCCAGAGCTTCATCGACTCGGCGTTGCGCAAGTGCGAAGCGGCGCGGCGGATCATCGAAGCCAGCGGGCGCGACATCCGGCTCGAAGTCGATGGCGGCATCAAGGTGGACAACATCCGCCTTGTCGCCGATGCCGGCGCCGACACTTTCGTTGCCGGCAGCGCGATCTTCGGCAAGCCGGACTACAAGGCGGTGATCGACGCCATGCGCGCGCAGTTGGCGGCGCCGTTGGCGAAGGCGGCTTGAGATGAAATCGCTTGTTCTTCCGTTCGTGCTTGCAAGGCGACGGGCGGGCCGCGTGCGCAGCGCAGAGGCTTGCCCTTCGCTGGGCTACGGGTTCCCTCCGCTCCTCGGCTTTGGATCGCACCGCATAACTCGCTGCACTCGCTTCGCTCGTTACGCTCGAACAGATGCGGTGAGTCAGTTCACGATGCGCGCGGATACGCGCGCCGACCCAAAGCCTGCGGTGCTCGGCGGCGCCTGTACGCTGCGCCCGCGGCCCGCCCGTCACCTTGCTTGGGGTGGCTGTTCGTGTTCGACGTCCCAAAGAAATACCGTCTCGACAGGCCCGAGGGCGGTGCGGCGACCGAGCGATTTCTGGTACTCCAGCATGAGCGCGGGCGCCGCGCCGTTCTCGGGCCAAGCGCGAAGGAACGCACCGAAATGAGCGAAGCCCGCACCGTCGCCGAGGTCCTCGCCGAAAGCCAGGTCGAGGCGGTGATGGATGAACTCGACCGCGACCTGATCGGCCTGGCGCCGATCAAGCAGCGCATCCGCGACATCGCGGCGCTGCTCGTCATCGACAAATTGCGCCTGAACATGGGCTTGGCTGCGGAGAATCCGTCGCTGCACATGAACTTCACCGGCAACCCGGGAACAGGCAAGACGACTGTCGCGATGCGCATGGCGCAAATCCTGCATCGCCTGGGATATGTGCGCAAAGGCCATCTGGTGGCCGTGACGCGTGACGATCTCGTCGGCCAGTACATTGGCCATACCGCGCCGAAGACCAAGGAAGTGCTGAAGAAGGCGATGGGCGGGGTGCTCTTCATCGACGAGGCGTACTACTTGTACCGACCCGAGAACGAGCGCGACTACGGGCAGGAGGCGATCGAGATCCTGCTGCAGGTGATGGAGAACAACCGCGACGATCTGGTGGTGATCCTCGCCGGCTACAAGGACCGCATGGACACCTTCTTCCAGTCCAACCCGGGCCTGAGTTCGCGCATCGCGCATCACCTCGACTTCCCAGACTACGCGCACGGCGAGCTGCTGCAGATCAGCGACAAGATGCTCGAGAGCATGAACTACCGCTTCGATGATGCCGCGCGCGACGCCTTCGGCCAGTACTTGACGCTGCGCTTGGCGCAACCGCACTTTGCCAACGCACGCAGCGTGCGCAATGCGCTCGACCGCATGCGCCTGCGCCAGGCCAGCCGCCTGTTCGCCGAACGAGATCGCGCATTGACGCGTGACGATCTGACCACCCTGACGGCGGGCGATATCCGCGCCAGCCGTGTCTTTGCCACCAGCAGTTCGTGACCTTCGAAAGCCGACCATGCCCTTGTCGCAACGCTGGACCTTGACCCGCTACCTGATCGAGGAGCGGCGCCGCTTCCCGCAGGCCAGCGGTGATCTGAACGCGCTGATCCTCGATATCTCGATCGCCTGCAAGGCCATCGCGCGCATCGTCTCGTTTGGTGAGGTCGGCGACGGGCTGACTGCCACGCCGGCGCCTGCGGCCGGTGGCAGTGTCAACGTGCAGGGCGAGGTGCAGAAGCCGCTCGACGTGATGAGCAACGACATCTTCATCCGCATGAACGAGTGGAGCGGCCATCTGGCCGGCATGGCCTCGGAAGAGATGGACGAGCCGCGGCAGATCCCCACGTCGTACTCGCGCGGCAAGTACCTGCTGGTGTTCGACCCGCTCGACGGCTCTTCGAACATCGACGTCAACGTCTCAGTGGGCAGCATCTTCTCGATCCTGCGCGCGCCGCAAGACGTCATCGACAGCGGGCGCGACGTCACCGAAGCCGACTTCCTGCAGCCCGGTGCGACGCAGGTGGCCGCCGGCTACGCGCTCTACGGCCCGACGACAATGTTCGTGCTGACGGTCGGCAACGGCGTCGCCGGCTTCACGCTCAATCCGAATCTCGGCGAGTTCGTGTTGACGCATTCGAAGATCACGGTGCCGGCCGACACGCAGGAATTCGCGATCAACAGCTCCAACAGCCGCTTCTGGGAGCCACCCGTGAAGCGCTATGTCGACGAGTGCCTTGCAGGCAAGACGGGGCCACGTGGCAAGGACTTCAACACGCGCTGGATCGCGTCGATGGTGGCCGAAGCACACCGCATCCTGATGCGCGGCGGTGTCTTCCTCTACCCGCGCGACACCAAGGACCCGAGCAAGAACGGCCGCCTGCGTTTGCTGTACGAGGCCAATCCGATTGGCTTCGTCATGGAGCAGGCGGGCGGGCGCGCCAGCACCGGCCGCCAGGCGATGCTCGGCGTCAAGCCGACGGCGCTGCACCAGCGCATCGGTCTGATCTTCGGTTCGAAGAACGAAGTCGAGCGCATCGAGCGCTACCACCATGAACCGGCGACACGCGACGCCGGCACACCGCTGTTCGCCGAGCGCAGCCTGTTCCGGGACTGAGAGGGAGAAGAATCATGAGCGAACGCCACCCCATCATCGCCATCACCGGCTCGTC
>JANOEG010000416.1:0-2440 GCA_031413095.1 Burkholderiales bacterium
TCGCCGACGGCACGGCGACGATCGAAGACGTCGGTTGGGAACTCTTTTGCCTGATGCTCGACGTGGCCAGTGGCAAGAAGAAGACCTGGGCCGAGCAGTGGAAGCTGCACAACGCTTTGGTGCTGTTCAACCCCGCACCAGTCACATGACATGAAGGGAAACTGAAATGAGAGAGAACAAACTGCGCACGCTGTGGTCGCAAGGCAAGCCCGCCATCAACGGCTGGCTGGCGGTGCCCAACGGCTTTTCGGCCGAAGTCATGGGCCACCAGGGCTGGGACACGCTGACGATCGACATGCAGCATGGCCTGATCGACGAGGGCGCGCTGCTGACAATGCTGCAGGCGCTGCAGTCCACGCCGGCGATGCCGGTGGTGCGCGCGCCCTGGCTCGACCCGGCGCCGCTGATGAAGATCCTCGACGCCGGCGCGCAGGCGCTGATCTGCCCGATGGTCAACACGCGCGAGGACGCACAGCGCCTTGTCGCCTACACGCACTACGCACCGCGCGGCGGGCGCAGCTTCGGTCCGGTGCGCGCCGGGCTCGTGCACGGCGCTGATTACGCTACTGCAGCGAACGACAATGTTGTGGTGTTCGCGATGATCGAGACCGCGCAGGCGCTCGATAATCTGGATGCGATCTGCTCGGTCGAGGGGCTCGACGCGGTCTACATCGGCCCGTCGGACCTGTCTTTGTCGCTGGGCTGCACGCCGGTGTTCGACGATGTCGATCCGCCGGTTGCGCAGGCCATCGACCACATCCTCGCCCGGGCCAAGGCGCATGGCATCAAGGCTGGCGTGCACAACGGCCGCACCGACGTGGCCCGCGCGCGCGCATCGCCAAGGGGTTCGATTTCGCCACCATCAGCTCGGACGCGCGCATCCTGATCGCCGGCTCGCAGCAAATCGTCAAGGAGATGAAGACATCATGAAGCTCGGTTGGGTTGGTCTGGGGATCATGGGCGCGCCGATGGCGGGCCACTTGCGTGCCGCTGGGCACGAGCTGTTCGTCAACACGCGCAGCGAGGTGCCGCAGGCATTGAAAGGCGCCGGCGCCGTGGCGTGAAAGACGCCGGCGGAGGTGGCGAAACAAGCCGAGGTCATCTTCACGATGGTGCCCGACACGCCCGACGTGCAGAAGGTGCTGTTCGGCGAAGGCGGCATCGCGTCGGCGCTCGCGTCATCCGGCAAGGGCAAGGCCGTCGTCGACATGAGCTCGATCTCGCCGATCGAGACCAAGGAGTTCGCCAAGCAGATCGAAGCCACCGGCGCCGACTGGCTCGACGCCCCGGTGTCCGGCGGCGAAGTCGGCGCCAAGGCCGCGTCGCTGACGATCATGGTCGGCGGCAAGGACGAGGTCTTCGCGCGTCTGCAACCGCTGCTGGCGCTGATGGGCAAGAACATCACCCACGTCGGCCCGGCCGGCGCGGGGCAGGTCACCAAGGTGGCGAATCAGATCATCGTTGCGCTCAACATCGCCGCGGTGGCCGAGGCCCTCGTCTTCGCCAGCAAGGCCGGCGCCGACCCGGCGCGCGTGCGTCAGGCGCTGATGGGCGGCTTCGCATCGAGCCGCGTGCTCGAAGTGCACGGCGAGCGCATGGTCAAGCGCACCTTCAACCCGGGCTTTCGCATCAAGCTGCACCAGAAGGACCTGAACCTGGCGCTGCAAGGCGCGCGCGCGCTCGGCGTGGCGCTGCCGAACACGGCGATGACGGCGCAACTGATGCAGGCCTGCGCTGCGGCTGGGCTGGCAGACATGGATCACTCGGCGCTGGTGCAGGCGTTGGAGGGCATGGCGCAGCACGCGGTGGCGGGCGGCGGCTGAGTCGGCCTCACGAACCTGAACTCACCCGTTCGGGCTGAGGTATCGAAGCCCGCGCGAGACGCTTCGCTCAAACCCGTTCGCACTGAGTTCGTCGAAGTGCCCGCCGGGGCTTCGACAGGCTCAGCCCCAACGGTTGTGTGCGACTGAATGCAAAGTCGTATGAGCCGACCATTTGCGGGCAAGCTGGCTAAAGCAGTGCTTGCGAACAACGCGGCGAAAGCGCAAGTGCCGAACCGCAACGCGGCGGCCGCCTTGCTGCTGCGTGCATCCAGCCCCAGGTGCGTGAAGGCGACGGACAGCCAAATCACCGCCAACAGACTGGCAAAGTCGGCACGGCTCAACCCCGGATCGACACGGACGGCAATACCGCAGAGCAGCAGCCACAGGCCAACGCGCGATCACTTGCGGCGATTCTGGGCACGCTGACAATGACGGTATGGATGACACCGCACAAGTCGTTGAACAGGCACTCGCCAAATGGAAGGTTTCGCTCGACTTGAAGTTAGAAGGCGGTGGCCTCTACGCGCGAAATCCAACTGCGCACAAGTGGAAGGCGCCATTCCGCAGCTTGATGCTCCGAGAGTGCGTCTTCTGGCGGCTGCACGACTTGTTAACGC
>JANOEG010000417.1:0-1593 GCA_031413095.1 Burkholderiales bacterium
GGATTTACTGCCAAGGTCAACGGAAAACTGAAGTGAAAATTGCAAGACAGGCTTATGCCGAGATGTTCGGCCCCACCACGGGCGACCGCGTGCGGCTCGCGGATACCGACCTCTGGATCGAGGTCGAGAAGGACTACACCGTCTACGGCGAGGAAGTGAAGTTCGGCGGCGGCAAGGTGATCCGCGACGGCATGGGCCAGAGCCAGCTCGTCTCGGCGAAGGTCGCCGACACCGTGATCACCAACGCGCTCATCATCGACCATTGGGGCATCGTCAAGGCGGACATCGGCATCAAGGGCGGCCGCATCCTGGCGATCGGCAAAGCCGGCAATCCCGACATCCAGCCCGGTGTGACGATTCCGATCGGCGCCGGCACCGAGATCATCGCCGGCGAAGGCATGATCGTGACCGCGGGCGGCATCGACAGCCACATTCACTTCATCTGCCCGCAGCAGATCGAGGAGGCGCTGATGTCCGGCGTCACGACGATGCTCGGCGGCGGCACCGGCCCGGCTACCGGCACCTTCGCCACCACCTGCACGCCGGGGCCGTGGCACATCCATTCCCTGCTCGCCGCGGCCGACGCCTTCCCCATGAACATCGGCTTCTTCGGCAAGGGCAACGCTTCGCTGCCCGGGCCGCTCGAAGAGCAGGTACGCGCCGGCGCCATGGGCCTCAAGCTGCACGAAGACTGGGGCACCACGCCCGCCGCCATCGACAACTGCCTGGCGGTGGCCGACAAGTTCGACGTGCAGGTCGCCATCCATACCGACACCCTCAACGAATCCGGCTTCGTCGAGACCACGCTCGCCGCCTTCAAGGGCCGCACCATCCACACTTTCCACACCGAAGGCGCCGGCGGCGGCCACGCGCCGGACATCATCAAGGCGGTGTCGCTGCCCAACGTGCTGCCCTCGTCCACCAACCCGACCATGCCGTACACGGTGAACACCATCGACGAGCACCTCGACATGCTCATGGTCTGTCACCACCTCGACCCGAGCATCGCCGAGGACATCGCCTTCGCCGAGAGCCGCATCCGCCGCGAGACCATCGCCGCCGAGGACATCCTGCACGACCTCGGCGCCTTCTCCATGATGAGCTCGGACTCGCAGGCCATGGGCCGCGTCGGCGAAGTCATCATCCGCACCTGGCAGACCGCGCACAAAATGAAGCTGCAGCGCGGCGCGCTCAAGGAAGACTCCTCGCGCAACGACAACCAGCGCGTCAAGCGCTACATCGCCAAGTACACCATCAACCCGGCCATCACCCACGGCATCGGCCACGTCGTCGGCTCCATCGAGCCGGGCAAGCTGGCCGACCTGGTGCTGTGGAAGCCGGCCTTCTTCGGCGTCAAGCCTTCGCTCATCCTCAAGGGCGGCATGATCGCCGCCGCGGCCATGGGCGATCCCAACGCCTCCATCCCGACGCCGCAGCCGGTGCACTACCGGCCGATGTTCGGCAGCTTCGGCGGCGCGCTCAAGACCTCGGTCACCTTCGTTTCAAAGGCCGCACTCGACAACCCCGCCGTGCATGCACTGAAGCTCGCCAAACCGCTGATGGCGGTGAAGGGCTGCCGTACCGTGACCAAGC
>JANOEG010000418.1:0-2090 GCA_031413095.1 Burkholderiales bacterium
CAAGAACTTCATCTTCGACTACGTGCAGGCCTCGAGCACCGACGCTTTCGAAGCAATCTATCGCGAAGCGGTAACGCGCAAGCCCGACATCGTCATCGCACCCGGCCCCGAAGCGTCGCTCCTGGCTGCCCGCGCCACCGCCGGCAAGCTGCCGATCGTGATGATCGCGGTCGACTACGACCCGATCGCGCGTGGCCATGTCGCGAGCCTGGCGCGGCCCGGCGGCCAGATCAGCGGCGTCTACTCGCAGAACGCCGAGCTGGCCGCCAAGCACCTGCAACTGATGAAGGAGATGATGCCGGACGTCGCCACCACGGCGGTTTTCTGGGATCGGCATTCTGCCGAGTACTGGGCCGCACTGCAGCGTGAAGCGCCCAAGCGCGGCGTCAAGTTGGCCGGCGTTGAATTCACCAAGCGGCCCTACGAGTACGAGGCCGCGCTCGGCGGCCTCGCCGCGGCCGAACGCCGCTTTCTCATCGCCCAATCGTCGCCGTTCTTCTATCTCGATCGTGTCGCGCTCGCACAGGCCGCGATCAAGCACCGCACGGCCTGGTTCGCGCACCTGCGCGAACCCGTTGCGGCAGGAGCGTTGATGCAGTACGGTGCGACCACCGCCGAAATGTGGGCCCTGGCGGCCGACTACGTTGACCAAATCGCCAAAGGTGCCAAGCCTGCCGATCTGCCGGTGCGGCAGCCGACCCGCTTCGAGCTGACCATCAACCTGAAAACCGCGCGGGCGCTCGGGCTGACCGTACCGCCGGCGCTGCTGGCCCAAGCCGATGAGGTGCTCGAATGATCCGCAGACGCTCGATCGTTACCTGTCTCGGCGGCGCGGCGTGGGTGCCGGCGACCACGCTGGCCCAGACCACGGCCAAGACGCTGCGCGTTGCGGTCGTCAACGTGCAGCCGAAAACGGCGCCGAACTGGGCGATCTTCGTGCGGCGCATGGCCGAGCTCGGCCACGTCGAGGGCAAGAACTTCGTCTTCGACCATGCGCAACTCTCGAGTGCCGACACGTGGGAAGCTCAGTATCGCGACGCGATGACGCGCAAGCCCGATGTCGTGGTGGCCGCCGGCCCCGAAACGGCGCTCTTGGCGGCCCGCGCCGCTGCGGGCAAGCTGCCGATCGTGATGATTGCGGTCGACTATGACCCGATCGTGCGGGGCCATGTCGCAAGCCTCGCGCGGCCCGGAGGGCAGGTCAGCGGCGTCTACTTCCAGAACGCCGAGTTGGCGGCCAAGCACCTGCAGCTGATGAAGGAGATGCTGCCGGATGTCGCCACGACCGCGGTGTTCTGGGATCGGCATGCGGCCGACTATTGGGCGGCCGTGCAGCGTGAAGCTCCCAAGCGTGGCATCAAGCTGGCCGGCGTTGAACTCGT
This sequence comes from Burkholderiales bacterium, assembly GCA_031413095.1. Lineage (GTDB taxonomy): Bacteria > Pseudomonadota > Gammaproteobacteria > Burkholderiales > Burkholderiaceae_C > CADEEN01. The sequence goes on from JANOEG010000418.1 coordinate 1,383, forward strand.
CAAACGGCCCTACGACTACGAGGCGGCGCTCGGCGCGCTGGCCCCGGCCGAGCGCCGGTTCCTGCTCGCCCAGTCGTCGCCTTTTTTCTTGCTCGATCGTGTCGCGCTGGCACAGGCCGCGATCCGGTATCGCACGGCCTTGTTTGGGCAGGTGCGCGAGCAGGTTGCGGCGGGCGCATTGATGCACTACGGCGCAACCTTCACCGAAATGTGGGCGCTGGCGGCCGAGTATGTGGACCACATTGCGAAGGGCACCAAGCCTGCCGATCTGCCGGTGCGGCAGCCGACCCGGTTCGAGCTGGCGCTCAACCTCAAGACAGCAAGGGCTCTCGGGCTCACCGTACCGCCGGCGCTGCTGGCGCAGGCCGATGAGGTGATCGAGTGAGGCGCCGCGCGCTGCTGAACCGGCTTGGCGGCGCGGCGCTGGCCGCGTGGCCGGCGCTGTCCTTCAGCCAATCGCGCGAGCGCGTGCGGCGCGTGGGCGTGCTCGTGGGTGGCCCCGACGATGCGACGACTCAAGCGCGCGTCACGGCTTTTCGCCTTGGCATGAAAGAGCTGAAGTGGAACGAAGGCGAGAACCTGCGCCTGGACATCCGCTTCGGTGCCGGTGACATCGCGCTGATCCGCTCGCAGGTCGCGGAAATCATCGCACTCGCTCCGGATGTGATCTTTGCCTCCAACACGCCGGTTCTGAAAACCCTGAAGGCG
>JANOEG010000419.1:0-3695 GCA_031413095.1 Burkholderiales bacterium
TGATGGTCGAGCGCGTGCGCGAGCGCGAGGTGGCGCAGCGCATCCGGATCACCGACGGTGAAATCGACGCGCTGATCGACAAGCAGCGCGGCAGCGGCACTGCCGGGGAGGTGCAATACAACATCGCCCAGGTTCTGATCAAGCTGCCCGAAGGCGCGAATGAAGCCACCGTTGCCGAGCGCCGCGCGCGTGCCGAAGCAGCGCTGTTGCGCATCCGCGGCGGCGAAGATTTTGCTGCGGTGTCGCGGCAAGTCAGCGAAGACGACAACAAGGAGCGCGGCGGAGAAATCGGCCTGCGTCCGGCCGACAAGCTGCCCGACATCTTTCTCGAAACCGTGCGCCCGCTGCAAGCCGGGCAGCTTGCGCCGGGGCTGCTGCGCACCGGCGCCGGCTTTCACGTCTTGAAGCTGCTCGACCGCGCTGAAGGCGGCGCGCTGCGCGTCACGCAAACGCGCGCCCGCCATGTGCTGCTGCGGCCCTCCGAACAGTTGACCGAAGCCGCGGTGCGCACGCGCCTCACGGAATTCAAGCGCCAGATCGAGAGCGGCCAACGCCGCTTCGAGGACATTGCTCGCGAACACTCGCTCGATGGTTCAGCCAGCGCCGGCGGCGATCTCGGCTGGGCCTCGCCCGGCCAGTTCGTCCCCGAGTTCGAACAAGCGATGAATGGCCTCGCCCTCGGCGGCGTCTCGGTGCCGATCGCCACGCGCTTCGGCTTCCACCTGATCCAGGTGCAGGAACGGCGCACGGTCGCACCCGACACCAAGCAGTTGCGCGAGCAGGCGCGGCAGGCCCTGCGCGAACGCAAGTTCGAAGACGCGTACGTCGAATGGGTGCGCGAAGTGCGCGGTCGCGCTTACGTCGAGTTCCGCGAGCCGCCGCAGTGATGGTGCTTTGAAGCACCAGCCCCGCAAGCGTTTTGGTCAGCACTTTCTGACCGACACCGGCGTCCTCGATGCGATCGTCGGTGCGATCGATCCGAAGCCAGGCCAGGCCCTGATCGAGATCGGCCCTGGCCTCGGCGCGCTGACGATGCCGCTGCTCGAACGTTGCCAGCAACTGACGGTGATCGAACTCGACCGCGACCTCGCCGCGCGGCTGCGCAAGAACACGGCGCTCGAGGTCATCGAAGCCGATGTCCTCAAAGTCGATTTCAACGCCCTCGCCGCGCAACGCAAAACCAAGCTGCGCGTCGTCGGCAACCTGCCCTACAACATCTCGACGCCGATCCTGTTTCACCTGCTCGAAGCGGCGGCGCAGACCCTAGACCAGCACTTCATGCTGCAACGAGAGGTGGTGATGCGCATGGCAGCGAGTCCGGGCACCAAGGACTACGGACGCTTGAGCGTGATGCTGCAATGGCGCTACCACGTCGAGCGGGTCCTCGACGTGCCGCCCGAGGCCTTCGAGCCACCGCCGCGCGTCGATTCGGCCGTGGTGCGCATGCTGCCTTGGGCGCAGCCTGCGGAGGTCGATCCGAAAACGCTCGAAGCCCTCGTCGCGTCCGCGTTCTCGCAGCGCCGCAAGCTGCTGCGCCACAGTCTCGGCCGCTGGCTCGACGAGCGCGGCTTCAGCGGCACGTTCGATTTGCAGCGGCGTGGCGAAGAGGTGCCGGTGGCCGAGTACGTGGCGTTGGCGCTGAAACTTTAAGCAAGTATCGGCACGCTCCGCGCCAGAGTAGCGACACCGCCTCGTGGCGCCGCGAGCAAACCTTGGGTCACGCGCGTCCCATCGCCTGCCGCCCCACCCATGCGGCGATCTCCGCCGGATGGGTGCTCGGAAGAAAGTGACTTCCGCCTTCGATGGTAGCGAGCGTTGCCGCGGGGATCGAACCGTGCAGAAGCTCGGCGATCCTGCGCATGGCCGGATGGGTGTCTGCTCCGCGAACCACCGTCGTCGGCACGTCTATCGACTGCAGCATCTCCTTGCTGGGCTCGAACGGTGTCCCCGACGACCAGTCGCGCACGTTCACCGCCGTGGTCGAGACGATGTAGGTGCGGACCTTTGGAGGCATCGAATCGAACGTGCCCGGACCGCCATAGAAGTCGATGACGTGTCGTGCCGCCTCGGCATCGCCTCGAGCAAAGTCGGCGAAGTACGGCCCCGTCATCGACTCGAACATCGCGTAATGTTCCAGGTCTCCCGACGCACGCAGCAAGCCCAGCGGGTTCGCCTCCACGAGCAGCAGGCTCGCCGGCCGGTGTCGGCCGGTCAAGGCGTGCGCGATGGCGGAAAGTCCGCCGTACGAGTGCCCGACGACATGGGGGCAAGCGCCGATCCGGTCGATGATTCGATCGATGAGACCAACTTGCTGCGCCATGGTGGCATTGCCGTCCGGCCGGACGTCCGGTGTGCCTCCGTACCCCAGCAGGCTGGTGGTCACGATGCGGCAACCGTCGCCGAGATGCTCCATGACGGCTCTCCAGCCCGTGCCCGTGCCGAAGCTCCCAGGCAGAAACAACACGGGCGGGCCGGAACCCGTTTCGGTGTAGTCGAAGACGACGGCTTGCTCCGGCATGACTTGCTCGCGTGGCGGCACCGGCTCGCCGCGTCAGGCCTCCATCGGCACCAGAAAGTCGCGGCTGATGCCCACGCCCAAGTCACCGACCCGGTCGAGGAACTGCGTCAGGTAGGCGTGCAGGCCGGTGGCGAGGATCTCGTCGATGCGGCCGTACTTCAAGTCGCTGTGCAGGCGCCCGGCACGGCGCAGCGTCTCGTCGCTTTGTGCGTTGGCCACCAGGCCCAGGTTGAGCATCAACGCATTCATGCACGCGGCCAGCGAGCGCGGCATGTCGGGCCGCAGGATCAGCAACTCGGCCACCTTGTCCGGGCGGATCACGTTGCGATAGACCTTGCGGTAGACCTCGAAGCCGGACACCGAGCGCAGCACCGCGCTCCAGTGATAGAAATCCACCTCCAGCGTCTCGCGCACCACTTGTACTTGCGACTGCGACTGCGATTGGGACTGCGATTGGGCCGTCGGGCGCGGGCCGAAGTAGTCGCCGGCCAGGCTTTGGAACTTCACATCGAGCAGCCGCGCCGTGTTGTCGGCACGTTCGAGGAAGGTGCCGATGCGCAGAAAGTGCAGCGCCTCGTCCTGCAGCATCGTGCCCACCGTGACGCCGCGCGACAGGTGCGAGCGGAACTTGACCCACTCGAAGAGGGCGCTCGGGTCCTTGTGCAGGTTGCCGCTGGTGAGCACGCGGTTGAATTCAAGCCAAGTCTGGTTGGTGGTCTCCCAGACTTCGGTCGTCAGCGTGCCGCGCACTGCACGCGCGTTCTCACGCGCCGCGGCCACGCAGGCGCTGATCGACGACGGGTTGTCGGCATCACGCACCATGAAGTCCATGACATGCCGGCTGTCGAAATTCGGGTACTTCTTGGCAAACGAGTGCGTCAACTCCGAAATGCCCAACACGCCACGCCAGCCCTGCTCCGCCTGTTCCGCCGACTGCGGCAGCAGCGACATCTGGTAGTTCACGTCGAGCATTCGAGCGGTGTTTTCGGCGCGCTCCATGTAGCGCGCCATCCAGAAGAGATGATCTGCGGTTCTAGACAGCATGGTCTTGCTCCAACAGGCCGAAAACCCCGCTGCGCGCTGGCGCGCGCTGCCGTGCTGTGGCTTCGCCGCAAGCGCTTCGCGCTTGACCGGACCGCTCCATGTAGCGCGCCATCCAGAACAGGTGATCGGCAGT
>JANOEG010000420.1:0-8799 GCA_031413095.1 Burkholderiales bacterium
CCCAACGCACACGCTACGGCCTCGGCCCGCTCGGCGCGGCGATGGTCGGCAACGAGGCCGTGATCGCGATGGTCGAGCACCACCGCGCGCTCTACGCCGATCTGGCCGACCCGCTGGCGCTGCTGCGCAGCGGCCGTGGCACGGGCGAGTTGGCGCAGTACTGGGCCTATGCGGGCGGCCACACGAGCGACCGCGCGCCCGGAGCGTTGCCCGATGCGCGCACGGCGCCCTATTCGGCGCTGATGTCGGCGTCGCAGCCGCTGGTTGCCGGCCAGGTGCTCGACGCGTATCCGATCGGCCGTCATCACAAAAAGCTGCTCGACCTGGGTGGCGGCGAGGGAGTGTTCGCTGCGGCCGCGCTGGAACGCTCGTCGCGCTTGCAGGCGATGGTGTTCGACCTGCCCGCCGTGGCCGACGCCGCGCGCACACGCTTCTCGCGCCTGGGCCTGGCCGACCGCGCGCAGGCCTTCGGCGGCGACTTCCACCGCGATGCACTGCCCGCGGGTGCCGACATCGTCTCCCTCGTGCGCGTCATCTACGACCATGATGACGCGCCGGCGCTGGCGATCCTGCGCGCGGCCCGGCGTGCCTTGCCGGTCGGCGGCACGCTGCTGCTGGCCGAGCCGATGGCCGGCGCGGCCGGAGCCGAGCCGATGGGCGCGGCCTATTTCGGCATGTACCTGCTGGCCATGGGCAGTGGGCGCTCACGCAGCGCGGCCGACCTGACGTCTCTGCTCGCCCAGGCTGGTTTTGGCCAGGTGCGCCAGCGGCCCACCGCGCTGCCGCTGCAAGCCGGCTTGCTGCTGGCCAAGGCGATCTGAAAGCGGATCCCCGCTGTGCGTCAGCAGTATTCCGGCCCCAAGTGTAAATCCTGCTTGACACCAAAATCAGTAAGCATAGAGTGACACACAACGAAAGCAGACGCAGCATGGTTGTTCTACATCCCGTCACTGGCCCTCGCGGACTCCGCGAGCGCCTGGAGGTGCGCTCATGAATCCGCACAACAGCACCCGCGCCGTCGTGCTTGAAAAGCCCGAGCAGCTCGGCTTGCACGACCTCGATCTGGCCGAGCCGCATGACGACGACGTGATCGTCGATGTCGAGTGGAGCGGCATTTCCACCGGCACTGAAAAGCTGCTCTACACCGGCGCCATGCCGGTCTTCCCCGGCATGGGCTACCCGCTCGTGCCGGGCTACGAATCGGTGGGGCGCGTGCGTGAAGCGGGGCCGACCTCGGGCCACCTGGTCGGCGAGCGCGTCTTCGTGCCCGGCGCGCGCTGCTTTGGCGACGTGCGCGGCCTCTTCGGCGCTTCGGCCTCGCGGCTGGTGGTGCCCGGTGCACGCGCCATCTCGATCAGCGAAGAACTCGGCGAAAGCGCCGTGCTGCTGGCACTCGCCGCCACCGCGTACCACGCCGTCGCCGGGGGTGGCCAGCGTGATCCGATCGTGCCGCCGGACCTGATCGTCGGCCACGGCGTGCTCGGCCGCCTGCTGGCCCGCATGACAGTGCTGGCCGACTACCCGGCACCGACGGTGTGGGAGACCTGCACCGAGCGCCGCGGCGGCGCCCAGGGCTACAGCGTCATCCACCCGGATGACGACGATCGCAAGAACTACAAGTCGATCTACGACGTGAGCGGCGACGCAACGATCCTCGATCGCTTGATCTCGCGCCTGGCGCCCGGCGGCGAGGTTGTGCTCGCGGGCTTCTACAGCCAGCCGCTGTCGTTCTCGTTCCCCCCCGCCTTCATGCGCGAGGCGCAGATCCGCGCCGCTGCTGAATGGAAGCCGGCCGACATGCTGGCCGTGCGCGAACTCGCCGAGAGCGGTTTTCTGCCGCTCGACGGCTTGATCACGCACCACGAACACGCGACCGATGCCGAGCGCGCGTACCGCACCGCATTCGGCGACACGGCGTGCCTGAAGATGGTTCTCGATTGGAGAGGCAACGCATGACCACGACTTCGACGGTGCAGTTCATCCAGCGCGAGCAGTTGCGCGCCGAAGCGGCCATCGAGCCCGATCCCGTGCACATGACGTCGCCGGCTGCGAAGACGACTCAGATCATCGCCATCTACGGCAAGGGCGGCATCGGCAAGAGTTTCACCCTCGCCAACCTCAGCTACATGATGGCGCAGCAGGGCAAGAAGGTCTTGCTGATCGGCTGCGATCCGAAGAGCGACACGACTTCACTGCTGTTCGGCGGCAAGGCCTGCCCGACCATCATCGAAACCAGCTCGAAGAAAAAACTCGCCGGTGATCCGGTGCAGATCGGCGACGTCTGCTTCAAGCGCGACGGCGTCTATGCGATGGAACTCGGTGGCCCCGAAGTCGGCCGCGGCTGCGGTGGGCGCGGCATCATCCACGGCTTCGAGACGCTCGAGAAGCTCGGCTTCCACGACTGGGGATTCGACTTTGTGCTGCTCGACTTTCTGGGCGACGTGGTCTGTGGCGGTTTCGGCCTGCCGATCGCGCGCGACATGTGCCAGAAGGTCATCGTCGTCGCCAGCAACGACCTGCAATCGCTGTACGTCGCCAACAACGTCTGCTCGGCGGTCGAGTACTTCCGCAAGCTCGGCGGCAACGTCGGTGTGGCGGGGGTCGTCATCAACAAGGACGACGGCACCGGTGAAGCGCAGGCGTTTGCCGAGCGCGCCGGCATCCCGGTGCTGGCCGCGATTCCGGCGCACGACGACATCCGCCGCAAGAGCGCCAGCTACGAAATCATCGGCAAGCCGGGCACGCAGTGGGCCTCGCTGTTCGAGACGCTGGCCACCAACGTCGCCGAAGCGCCGCCGGTGCGGCCGAAGCCGCAGACGCAGGATCAGTTGTTGAGCCTGTTCTCCGACGAAGTCACGGGCCGCGATTTCAAGATGGAACCTGCAACGCTGTTCGACATGGTCGGCAAGAGCGAAATCATCAAGCCGACGCTCGAAGTGATCTACGACGCCGCATGAAATGTCAGCCCCTAGCTCGCTTCACTCGCGTCCCCCAAGGGGAGCGTCAACGCCTTGGGGCGGCCCGGCGGCATTGACATGAACGCGCCGGACCGCATTATTCCCATCGCTGCAGAAGGCGCGGCTTGCCACAGCGGCAAGGAGCAGATGCATGCGGCGGCAGCAGCAGCGGGCAAGAGCGAGACGCTGCAGCAATACGCCCGCGACTACCCCGTAGAAGCCAAGGGTCCGCACGACCAGCCGCAGAGCATGTGCCCGGCCTTCGGCTCGCTGCGCGTGGGCCTGCGCATGCGCCGCACGATGACGATCCTTTCCGGCTCGGCCTGCTGCGTTTACGGCCTGACCTTCACGAGCCACTTCTACGGCGCGCGCCGCAGCGTCGGTTATGTGCCGTTCAACAGCGAGACGCTCGTCACCGGCAAGCTGTTCGAAGACATTCGCGAAGCGGTGTACGCGCAGGCCGACTCGCAGAACTACGACGCCATCGTCATCATCAACTTGTGTGTGCCCACCGCCAGCGGCGTGCCGTTGCAACTGCTGCCCAAGGAGATCAACGGCGTGCGCATCATCGGCATCGATGTGCCGGGCTTCGGCGTGCCGACGCATGCCGAAGCGAAAGACGTTCTCGCCGGCGCGATGTTGAAATATGCGCGCGCCGAGGCCGAAGCCGGCCCGGTGGCCGCGCCGAAGAACCGCGTCGCCGACAAACCGACGGTGACGCTGCTCGGCGAGATGTTCCCGGCCGATCCGGTCGGCATCGGCATGATGCTGGCGCCGATGGGGTTGGCCGCAGGCCCCGTGGTGCCGACGCGCGAATGGCGCGAACTCTATTCAGCGCTTGATGGCCGCGTGGTCGCCGCGATCCATCCGTTCTACACGGCGAGCATCCGTGAGTTCGAAGCCGCGGGCCGGCCGATCGTCGGCTCGGCGCCTGTGGGTGTCGATGGCACGGCCGATTGGCTCGAAGCGATCGGGCGCGCGGCGAATGTCGAAGCGTCGCTGATCGGTGAAGCCAAGCAGCGTGTGCTGCCGGCCATCCAGGCCGCACTCGCGCGCACGCCGATCAAAGGCCGCATCACGCTGTCCGGCTACGAAGGCTCTGAGTTGCTCGTCGCACGCTTGCTGATCGAATCCGGCGCTGACCTGCGTTACGTTGGCACCGCTTGCCCGAAGACGCCGTGGAGCGCAGCGGATTGCGAGTGGCTCCAAGCCAAGGGCGTGCAGGTTCAATACCGCGCCTCGCTCGAACAAGACCTCGCCGCGATGCGCGAGTACCAGCCGCAACTGGTGATCGGCACGACGCCGGTGGTGCAGGCGGCCAAGCAGGCCAACACACCGTCGCTGTATTTCACCAACCTGATCTCAGCACGGCCGCTGATGGGACCGGCTGGCGCCGGCTCGCTGGCGCAAGTGATCAATGCCGCGCTCGGCAACCAGGCGCGCTTCGACGCGATGAGTTCGTTCTTTGGCGACACCGGTAAGGGCGACCGCGCCGGTGTCTGGGAAGACACCCCGCAACTTCGCCCCGAGTTCCGCGCCGATACGCGCCGGCAACTCGAGAAGGCCGCGAAGAAGCGCAAGGCCGAGGAGATGATCTAGATGCTCGTCCTCGACCACGATCGTGCCGGCGGCTACTGGGGCGCGGTGTACGTCTTCACCGCGATCAAGGGCCTGCAGGTCGTGATCGACGGCCCGGTGGGTTGCGAAAACCTGCCGGTCACGAGCGTCCTGCACTACACCGACGCGCTGCCGCCGCACGAATTGCCGATCGTCGTCACGGGTTTGGCCGAAGAGCAATTGGGAAGAGAAGGCACCGAAGGCGCGATGCGTCGCGCGCATGCGGCCCTCGATCCGGACCTGCCGAGTGTGGTGGTGACCGGCTCGATCGCCGAGATGATCGGCGGCGGCGTCACGCCGGAAGGCACGGCGATCCAGCGTTTCCTGCCGCGCACGATTGACGAAGACCAGTGGCAGACCGCGAATCGTGCGATCTTTTGGCTCTGGCAGCAATACGGTCTGCGCAAAGTGCCGGAGCGCGTGCGCAAGGACGGCGAGAAGCCTCGCGTGAATATCATCGGCCCGAGCTACGGCATGTTCAACGGCCCGAGCGATCTGGCCGAGATCCGCCGCCTGGTGCAAGGCATCGGCTGCGATGTGAACATGGTGTTCCCGCTCGGCTCGCACCTGATGGACGTGTCGCGTCTGGTCGAAGCCGACGTCAACATCTGCCTCTACCGCGAGTTCGGCCGCAGCTTGTGCGAGGCGCTCGACCGGCCCTACCTGCAAGCGCCGATCGGCCTGCACAGCACGACGGCCTTCCTGCGCGAACTCGGCAAGCTGACCGGCCTCGACCCCGAGCCCTTCATCGAGCGCGAGAAGCACACCACGATCAAGCCGATCTGGGACCTGTGGCGCTCGGTGACGCAGGACTTCTTCGGCACGGCGAGCTTTGCTGTCGTCGCCAACGAAACCTACACGCGCGGCATCCGCCACTTCCTCGAAGACGAGCTCGGCCTGCCGTGCAAGTTCGCGATCCCGCGCAAGCCCGGTGCCAAGACCGACAACGACGCCGTGCGCAAGCTCTGCCACGAACAAGCGCCGCTGGTGATGTTCGGCTCCTACAACGAGCGCATGTACTTGGCAGAGAAGGGCAGCGCCGGCCACGGCCCGCAGCCGACGTACATCCCGGCCTCGTTCCCCGGCGCCGTGATCCGCCGCGCCACCGGAACGCCGTTCATGGGCTATGCCGGGGCGACGTACCTGGTGCAGGAGTTCTGCAACGCGCTGTTCGATGCGCTGTTCCACATCCTGCCGCTCGGCACCGAGATGGACAAGGTCGAAGCCACGCTGGCCAAGAGCAACGAAGCGCCGCTGCCGTGGGATGCCGATGCCGAATCGCTGCTCGCCGACGCGGTGCAGCGTGAGCCGGTGCTGGTGCAGATCAGCGTCGCCAAGCGCTTGCGCGACCGCGCCGAATCCGCGGCACGTGTGGCCGGCGCCGAGCGCATCACGCGCGAGCTGATGGCGCGCATCGCAGGAATCAAGCAGGAGGTGAATGCATGAGCAAGCACCACCTGCCGACGAATGTCGTGGCCTCCCGCCACGTCTGCCCAGATTGCGCGGGCTGTGCGCAACAAAGGCCGCGAGGCCGATTGACGAAAAGGAGTGGTTCACATGGCTGAACGTAGAGGCTCGATCTCGGGCTTGAACGACGAAGAAGCCCAGGAATTCCATCAGTTCTATGTCCAAGGATTCGTAGGCTTCACGGCGATCGCCGTGGTTGCGCACATCCTGGTCTGGATCTGGCGGCCCTGGTTGTAGCAACCGCAGCAAGCTGAAGAAGTGAGGACTGTCATGAACATGCACGCAAAACAACATGCCATGCCGGCAGCGGCGATGACCAAGGAAGACGGCAAGACCTTCTTCCTCATCTTCGCCTCGGCCTTCGTGGTGTTTCTGGCCATCGCATTCGTCGGCCAGACGTTGGGCATGCAGTGGCGGTCCTGGTTGCCCGGTGCCGAAAGCGTCAAGTCGGTCACCGGCGGCGTGAAGGCGGCTGTGTACACCTTCATGTCTCATCTGCAATAGGAGGTCACGATATGTGGCGAGTTTGGAAGCTTTTCGATCCGCTTCGCGCGATGGTGGCGCAGGGCATCTTTCTGTTCGGTTTGGCGGCAATGATCCATCTGGTCTTGCTGTCAACGCCCACCTTCAACTGGCTGGATGGCCCGAATGCCAACCAGACAGTGAAGCAAAACGCGGCGATGCCCAAGAAGTAATTCGAAGGCAGTCAATGCAAACGAGGAAGGCGGGGCGGGGTCCGAGAGTCATCGAAGACCGCGCTCTGTCTGCCCTCCCGAATACATGAGGAGCAGGCCATGGCCATGCTGAGTTTCGAGCGCAAGTACCGTGTGCGTGGCGGCACGCTGGTTGGCGGCGACCTGTTCGATTTCTGGGTCGGTCCGTTCTACGTCGGGTTCTTCGGCGTGACGACGATCTTCTTCACCTTCCTCGGCGTTGCCATGATCCTCTACGGCGCGGCCCTCGGCCCGACGTGGAACCTGTGGCAGATCAACATCGCGCCGCCGGACCTGAAGTACGGCCTGGGTCTCGCTCCGCTCAAGGAGGGCGGTCTCTGGCAGGTCATCACCATTTGTGCGCTCGGCGCCTTCGGCAGCTGGCTGATGCGAGAGATCGAGATTGCGCGCAAGCTGGGCATGGGCCTGCATGTGCCGTTCGCTTTCGGCATGGCGATCTTTGCTTACTTCACGCTGGTCGTGATCCGGCCGGTGCTGCTCGGCGCCTGGGGCCACGGCTTTCCGTACGGCATCTTCAGCCACCTCGACTGGGTGTCGAACGTCGGCTACCAGTACCTGCACTTTCACTACAACCCGGCGCACATGCTGGCCATCACCTTCTTTTTCACGACCGCGCTGGCGTTGTCGCTGCACGGCGGTTTGATCCTGTCGGCCACCAACCCCGGCCACGGTGAAGCGGTGAAGTCGCCGGACCACGAAGACACCTTCTTCCGTGACCTCATCGGCTACTCCGTCGGCACGCTCGGCGTTCACCGCCTGGGCTTGTTCCTGGCGCTGGCGGCGGTGTTCTTCAGCGCGGTCTGCATCGTCATCAGCGGCCCTTTCTGGACCCGCGGCTGGCCCGAGTGGTGGACCTGGTGGCTGAATCTGCCGGTCTGGCGCTGAGCCGCAGCGACATCACATCGCATCACATCAAGCAAACGGGTCAAGGAGATCGCCGTGGCCGAGTATCAGAATCTTTTCACTAGCGTCCAGGTCGTTGCGCCCAGCTATGTCGGCATCCCGGTCGACCGGGGCGGCATCGAGCGCGGTGGCAAGCCAATCCACATCTGGCTGTTCGGCCTGCTAGGCGACGCGCAGATTGGCCCGATCTATCTGGGCTGGTTCGGTGTCGCGTCGTTGCTGTGCGGCTTTATCGCGTTCGAGATCATCGGTCTCAACATGCTGGCCTCGGTCGGCTGGGATCCGGTGCAGTTTGTCCGACAACTGTTCTGGCTCGGGCTCGAGCCGCCGCCGCCAGGCAACGGTCTGGCCTGGCCGGCACTCAACCAGGGCGGTTGGTGGCTGATGGCGGGCTTCTTCCTGACCGCCTCGCTGCTGCTCTGGTGGGTGCGCATGTACCGCCGCGCCAGAGCGCTCGGCATGGGCACGCATGTGGCCTGGGCCTTCGCTGCGGCGATCTGGCTCTATCTGGTGCTCGGCTTCATTCGCCCGCTGTTGATGGGCAGCTGGGGTGAGGCGGTGCCATTCGGCATCTTCCCGCACCTCGACTGGACCGCGGCATTCTCGATCCGCTACGGCAACCTGTTCTACAACCCGTTCCACATGCTCAGCATCGCGTTCCTCTACGGCTCGGCGCTGTTGTTCGCGATGCACGGTGCCACCATCCTGGCGGTGAGCCGTTTTGGTGGCGAACGCGAGATCGAGCAGATCGTCGACCGTGGCACCGCCAGCGAACGCGCCGCACTGTTCTGGCGTTGGACGATGGGTTTCAACGCCTCAATGGAATCAATCCACCGCTGGGCCTGGTGGTTTGCGGTGCTGACCCCGCTGGTGGGTGGCATCGGCATCCTGCTGACCGGTACCGTGGTCGACAACTGGTACCTGTGGGCAGTGAAGCATGGCGTGGCGCCGAGCTATCCGGCGGTCTTCCCGCCGGTGGTTGATCCGGCCTCGCTGGTCGGGCGAAAGGGGGCGCGAGAAGTTGCGATTCCTCATGATGCGAGCCGAGAAGGAGTCCGGGGCCACCATGTTGGTGTAGGACGGAGCCAGGCCGGCGTACGCGGCCGTCGCGTCGCGTTTCG
>JANOEG010000421.1:0-1703 GCA_031413095.1 Burkholderiales bacterium
CAACGCCTCGGGCACGGCGCCCGCGGCGTGGACGCGTGAGCGCTTCGGCGACCGCACCGCCGTGCCGCTGCGCGGCTGGGACAGTGTCACCGTGCCCGGTGCGGTCTCGGCGTGGGTGGCGCTGTCGCAGCGTTTCGGCAAGCTGCCGTTCGAACAGTTGATGGCGCCCGCCGCGGAGATGGCCGAGCGTGGCTACGCGGTGCCGGTGGTCGTGCAGCAGAAATGGACGTTGGCATCGCAGGTCAGCGATCTGGTCTCCCAACCGGGATTCGCACAAACTTTCTTGCCGCACGGCCGCGTGCCAAAGGTTGGCGAGCGTTTCGCAATGCCGCATGCCGCCCGGGCGTTGCGGCTCATCGGTGCGACCAAGGGCGAAGCCTTCTATCGCGGTGAGATTGCCGCGGCGCTCGCGGCCTACGCGCGCGCGCACGGTGGCGCGATGACCGAGGCCGACCTGGCGGGCTACCAGCCGGAGTGGGTGGAGCCGCTGGCGCAAAACGTGCGCGGCCACACGCTGCACGAGATCCCGCCGAACGGGCAGGGCGTGGCAGCGCAAATGGCGCTGGGCATGCTCGAACACTTCGACCTGCCGTCGATGGCGGTCGACAGCGCGGCCTGCCAGCATTTGCAGATCGAAGCGATGAAGCTCGCCTTTGCCGACGTCTATCGTTTCGTCGCTGACCCGCGGCACATGGAAGGGCCGGTGTCGATGCTGCTCGACGCGGGCTACCTCGCGTCGCGCGCCAAGCTGATCGACCCGCATCGCGCACAGCATTTCGGCCCCGGCTATGGCGTCAAGGGCGGCACGATCTACCTCACCGCCGCCGACGAGAGCGGCATGATGGTCAGCTACATCCAGAGCAACTACATGGGCTTCGGCTCGGGTGTCGTCGAGCCGACGTTCGGCATCAGCTTGCAAAACCGTGGGGCCGGGTTCTCGCTCGATGCCAAGCACCCCAATGTCGTCGCGCCGGGCAAGCGGCCTTTCCACACGATCATTCCAGCCTTCCTCACCAAAGGCGGCGCGCCGCAGATGAGCTTCGGCGTCATGGGCGGCAACATGCAGCCGCAGGGTCACCTGCAGACCCTCGTGCGCATGCTCTGCCACGGCCAGAACCCGCAAGCAGCGTGCGACGCGCCGCGATGGCGCTTCAATGAAGGCTTGGACATCAACGTCGAGCACCACATGCCGGCGGCCACGGTCGAAGGCCTGCGCGCCCTCGGCCACAAGCTGGTCGGCCTCGACGACAGCTACATGGATTTCGGCGCTGGGCAGTTCATCTGGCGCCTGGGCAATCCGGCAGTCGATGGCTACGTAGCGGCGAGCGATGCGCGGCGTGACGGGCAGGCTGCCGGCTTTTGACGTGACGCGTCCCAGGGCGCGATCGTGGATGATCGCGTACTGTTGTCACGGAGATCCCCGATGAACAAACTATTGTTTGTGCTTTTGACGCTGCTGCTGGTCTGCGCGCCCGCACTCGCATGGACCCAACCGACACAACACCCGCGCCCACTGCCGCAGCGCCCGACAAGCTAGGCGCCGCACGCGCCCACATCAGGGCCGCGCGCTGGGCCGATGCAGTGGCCGAATTGAAGAAGGTCAACGACACGCGCAGCGCCGACTGGAACAACCTGATGGGCTTTGCGCACCGCAAGCTAGCGCCGCCCGACCTCGCGGCGGCCGAGCGCTTTTACGACGCCGC